>CALGOI010000153.1 GCA_937959065.1 uncultured Ignavibacteriota bacterium
GGATTTGAAATCTTATATACTGTTAATTATATTTCTTATGATAAAGAAACTAATAATTTAAAAGCAGGTTTATTATATTTGAAGAAAAATTAGATTATGGAACAAATATTTAATCCAAAGATTACTAACCTTGGAGATAATAAATATAAATTTATTGATATAGATAATAATGAAATTAATGTAGATCTAAAGGCTCCAGAATGTATGATAAAAAAATATGATGATTTCGAAATGATTTGTGTAGGTATTAATCAAAGAAGATTTTCAATGAGACTGTATAAAACAGAGCTGGAAATCGCACACTTAACTAAAAATGTTGATTTAGGAGTTAATTTACAATCTCAGTTAAGCGATAATGAAAAATTTATCAAAAATTTATATGATATGATGGGAGTTAAAGAATAATGAAAGTAAACCAGGAAACAATTAAAAATATGCTTTTAACTCTTGAGGAGCTTCCATATACACATGCTCAATTTACCGTGGATAATGAAGCAACACCTGAAGAAACTGAAGAAATCCATTTTCATTATTTAATATTACAGGACGCTGGGTTTGTAGAATTAGGTGAGCCAATAACAAATGCAGCAGGTGAATTGATGTCTATCCCGGAAATTAGAATGACATACCAGGGTAATGAATATCTTCAAGCGCTTAAAGAAAAGAAAGTATGGGAGAAAGTAAAGAACTATTCAATCGAAACCGCTAAAGAGGTAGGTAAGCAGCTTTTAATAGCTATTGCCAAAGATCAGGCAGGTTTAAAATAACTCAATATTGACTGGTGAATTTAAAGATATAACTGAAGCTGAGTTTGAAATACTTCAGGAAGTATTAAAAGAAGTTCGCTATATTAACGACAGAAGCGGCTATGGGAGTATTACCGTTTCTCTTCTTGCCGGCAATTTTAACACAATCAGGCCGGAATTTACCCGGAAAAGAGCTCCGGTAAAGGAAAAGAAGGATAAATAATTTTTAATAAGTTCCACTGAGGAAACAATCCAGGTGGCTTTAGATCAAGATTTTAACAGATCCTGATCTGGAGCCGCCTTTTTTATTATAAAAATACCATGGAAGCAATAAAAAACAGAATTATAAAGTCAGGCACTGTAAACTGGAAAAGCTTTGAATTTATACAGCCGGACAATTTTAAAGATCTATCAGATGAAGCGTATAAGAAACTGAAGGAATCGATTACTAAAAATAATTTCATTGAGAGCTTTAAAGTATGGAAAGATGGAAAAAAGCTTTATTGCCTGGATGGATATCATAGATGTAAAGTTTTAAGGAACCTGGAGAATGAGGGAGTTGAAATACCGGAGTTATTGAAAGCGGATTTTATTGAATGCAGCAATAAAGATGAAGCGGCTAAATTAGTTTTAGTTTACAGCTCTATCTATGCAAAGATTACAAATGAGGGATTACTGGACCTTATGAATGAATATAATTTAAATATAGATGATCTGGGTACCTTTATCGATATTCCGGATATCAATATTGATAAAATTAAGCAGGATATAATCCTGGCTGGGCAGACAAAAGAAGATGAGTTTGATCCTGAGCTTCCGGAAAAACCTAAAACGAAACCCGGGGATATTTATGAATTAACTTCCGGAAAAGGAATGATCCATAGAATCATCTGCGGGAGCAGTTCTGATGAGGAAATGTACAAGAAACTATTTCAGGATGAACAGGCAAGCATGGTATTTACTTCACCTCCCTACAATATGAGCTCAAATCTTTATTCAAACTATAAAGATAACCTGGAGCGAGAGGAGTATATTAATTTCATTCTTCAGGTAGGAAGTAATATTAAATCATATCTGATCCCGGGCGGCGCGCTATTTCTTAATATAAGCTATAATAAAAATGCAAAGAGTGAATATATCGACGTGGTATATAAATTTATGCACGAGCTGCAGTTTAATCTGGCTGAAACCGTAGTATGGTACAAAAAAAGTGGATTGCCGATCACAAATGAAAAAGATCTTACCAGGTATTTTGAATACATTTATTGCTTTTCGAATGGGAACCTTGAGATAAGAGTAGAAAAAAACGAATATGATCTATTTGCGGTACTCGTAGATGGATACGTTGAGATAGTTAATAAAGGATCCAGGAAAGTAAAATCAAATGTATGGGAAATTCCCGTTAATGCAGTACAGTATGAAGATCTTAAAGCTTGCTTTCCTGTAAAGCTACCAGCTGAAGGAATTAAACTTTATTCTAACCCGGGTAATATCATATTTGAGCCATTCCTGGGAAGTGGATCAACATTAATGGCATGCGAGCAGCTTAACAGAAAATGTTATGCTGTGGAGCTTGAGCCGGCATATGTAGATTTATCGGTAAAGCGCTTGATTAAGTATGTAGTAGGAGAGAATCAGGAGTACATTTTAAAAAGAAATGGTAAGGAATTTAAATTTTAATGGCAGAAAGTGATAATAATAAGCCCTTAAGTGAGGATAAAAAGACTGATAAACCGGTAAAAGAACCGAAGAAAAAGGGTAGAAAAAGTAAATTTGCTCCTATTATGGAGAAATTAGAGGATGTATATAAGCTTGTTAAGTTTGGATTCACTGATGAGCAAATTGCTAACTTTTTAGATATTAGACGTTCTACACTGGATTCATATAAGAAGCGCAATAAGGCATTTTCGGACACCGTAGCTGCTTTAAAAACTGGAGCAGATTTGGAAGTATTGGATAGTTTATTTTCACAGACTAAGGACCGGTTTATAACTGAAGAAACGATCACAGCTATCATTGGTACGGATGGAAAACCAACGGGAATGAAAGAGATCACAAAAAGGAAAAAGTTTGTACGGGCCAGTGACGCCTGTATCAGATTATGGGTAATGAACAGATTATCCGATATGTTCAAAGAAAAGCTAACTATTAATTTTGATGAGATAGACTGGAGCAAATTTAACAAAGAACAGATTCAAATACTTTCTACCGGAAGCGATGAAGCTGTTTTAAAAGTATTAACAGACGCCGGATATGTCAGCAATAATTAATCCATTCGAATTAGTCAGGGTTAGAGCTCGCGCCAGTGAGGAATATATTAAACAGGTAGAACAGGAAAAGGAGCAATACTCTACCAGGCGCGCTTACTATCAATCCCATCCGTTAGAGTACTTCAGAGATCGCCTGGGAATCAAGCCTGAGACTATTGATTGGATGTTACATGAAGAATATAAAAATTATCGATGGGACGGAACTAAGAATCCATTAAAGGCCGTACTTGATGGATTAGTAGGATGGCACTGGGTAGGAGTTGAATCAGCTACAACTGTAGGTAAAACTTTCCTGGGTGGCTGCATTGCTCTTTGGTTTCTGGATAACTTTGAAAATTCTATGGTAGTAACTACAGCTCAGAAGGAAAAGAAGCTGGAACTTCATATTTGGAAAGAGATCGGTAAGCTATGGGACAAATTTAATAAAGGAGTTAAAACAAAGTTAATGATCCGTATGATCCCGGGTAAAGATGAATGGATTGCCGTAGGATTTGTGGCAGGAGTAAAAGCCAATGAAGAATCATCTACCAGGGCGCAAGGTTTTCACGCTGAGCATATGTTGTTTATACTTGAAGAAACTCCGGGTATACCGAAAGCGATCATCACAGCTCTAGAAAATACGGCGCAAGCTCCACACAATTTAATCCTGGCATTTGGAAACCCGGATAATCAAACCGATAATCTTCATCTTTTCTGTAATAGATCTAATGTTGTACATGTCCGGATATCCGCGCACGATCATCCAAACATAGTATTAAAAAATCCTAATTATATTCCAGGTGCAGTATCTCAAGCTGGTTTAGATCGGATGGCAGCAAGATACGGGAGCCGTGAACATTATTTATATCTTTCGAGGGCTCGCGGAATATCACCGGCACAATCAATTGATAGTTTGGTAAGGATGGAATGGTGTACTGCTGCACAGGTCCGGTATGAGGAGTACTGTGATGAAAACGGAAAAGTAATGATTGATAAGATTCCGGGTAATAAAGCTTTGGGTGTAGATGTGGCTAATAGTGAGGATGGAGATAAGGCCGCAATATGCGGAGGTAAAGGCCGTGTATGCCTGGGAGTTGATGAGTTTCAATGTCCGGATTCAAATCAATTAGGGTACCAGGTACATCAAATTATGAAGGATGAAGGGATTACTTATGACTTTGTGGGAGTTGACGGCGTTGGTGTTGGTGCCGGTACAGTTAATACTTTAAAATCTCTGGGAGTGCCGATTGATATCTTAAATATTCAGAGTGGATCAAAACCGATCGAAATACCGGGTGATGAAGAAACATTCAATAATTTAATATCTCAAATGTGGTGGCAGGTCCGGAAAGATCTCCAGGAGGGATTAGTAGATAATCCAATTGGAGAATATCGCGAAGATCTTATTACTGAATTATTGATCCCTAAATGGTCTACTGACGGCCAGGGTAGAATTGTTGTAGAGCCGAAGAGAAAGATTAAGGAGCGCCTGGGGAAATCTCCAAACAAAGCTGATGCTTTTGTTTACTGGAACTGGATCAGAACAGGCCGATATGCGCAGGCAGCCGGCGGATATGATGAACCGATTGAGGAAGATCCACGAGAACAAACATTAACCGCTCAAATGGGAATCCGTTAATCTAAAAATAAAAATATGAACTCACTTCAAAAGTTTCTTGCAAAAACTTTCTTAGGTCTGAATGAAAGAGATCTGGAAAGATTATCTGAGGGAGCTATTGAATATCCTGATGGAAATTACGGCTGGAAGCGTATCACAGAGAAAGACGCCAAAGGGCTGGATATAATTACCCGGGATAATCAACTCAAGATCTGTTTTAAATTGTATCTTACGAATCCACTAGCTAAAGCTATGATAGATACAATTAATGATTATGTATTTGGTAATGGTTTTAAGTATGACGTTAAAGGAATCGATAATAAGTTATCTGATGAAAAGTTAGATGAAGCCCGGGCAATTCTCGATCGATTCTGGAAAGTAAATAAATTCGATCTCCGCCTGAAAAAGAAAGGTACTGATCTGGCATTGAATGGTATGCTGGCTCTTCCGGTATTTACTAATGATATCAATGGAGAGGTAAAGCTGGGTTTTGTTGATCCATTAAACATTAAGAAGATCCACACAAACGCTCTTAATGTTGAGGAAATTACAGCGATTGAACTGAAGGGATTAAACAAACAGGACCTGATAAAGAAAGCAGTACTGCTGAAAGAAGATAAGGATAGTTTATATGACGCTGATTTTGGATTAATGGATGGTGAGATGTTTTACTTTGCAGTTAATAACGTATCCAATCAGCCGGAGGGTGTAAGTGATCTACTGGTAACTGCGGATATGGTAGATATGTTTAGTCAGCTGCTCTTCAATATCCTGAAACATACTGAGCTGCATTATCTCTATTTCGAAGATGTAGAATTAACGGGGTATAATGACGCTCAAATAGTTGATTGGAAAAGGAAAAATCCTGTTGGTAAACCCGGCTCTAGATTTGTACATAATGATAAAGTTAAGAAAAATTTAATTACTCCGGATATCAAAGCACACGATAGCTCTGAGATCGTAAGGCTGTTTAAAAATATTGCTCTGATGTCAAAGAGATTTCCAGAGCATTGGTTTGCTGATGGCGGTAATACTAATCTTGCTACAGCTGTAGAGCAGGGAGCTCCCATTCATAAGCTCATGGAAGAAAGGCAGGAATATTGGAAATACATTTTAACCGATCTTCTTACATTCCCACTTCACAAAGCATTTAATAAAAAGGAAGGTTTTTCATTAACGAAAGATGATCTAAATAATGTTGAGATTAATATAAATGCTCCGGAGATCGAAACAAAGAATCTGACAAAAGCAGCTGAGGGAGTTTCAAAGATCACAAAGCTATTAAGAGACGCTGTTAATGGTAAGTGGATATCACAAGAAACAGCCGGTAAAATGTTCAGGACCTACTGCGATATCCTGGGATATAATGTTACTGATGAAACCGAAATTAAGCTGATTGCTAAAGAAATGAAAAATAATGCAGAAAAGGAAATTGAGGAGGGTAGCGAGGAAGAGCAGGAAGAACCTGAAAATAGCGAAGTTACAGAAGAATGATAAAATAATTATTGTTTTTTTATTTTATATACTGTAATTTGCAGTTAATTAATACTGTATATTACAGTTGCAGATTGTATCGCTGAGGAAAAAATCCAGGCGAATTATCCTTAACCGGGTAATTCGCTTTTTTTATTCACTAAATCCAACCATGACAAAGATCACACTTCGAAAAGACGGGAAGAATGTAGGATTTCTCAAACGAGAGGAATTCTCCCGGGCTAAAAACGTCGCGGATCGCTGGGCTGAAATTGATCCATCCAGGCATTCAGCATTACTGAAGAAAGGCAAGCAGAAATTTATCATCAATCAAAAAGCAGCTTAATGAAGCAGACGGTAAAAGATATCATTCGCTTAAGTAAGGTAAAACTTATAGAGAGCGATCTTTACGGTAGCTGTTATCGTGCAGTTATCTTAAAAGCCGGTGAGACTAATTCAGCTAATAAACAGATCGAAGTTAACGGGCAAAAAGTGATGATGAAGAAATATTACACTCCGGAAGCGTGTAAAAAAGCTGTAGAGGATGGATTGTTTGAAGGCTGCCCTGCAATCTTAAGAAGTGAGAATGAACATTTAACAGGTTTTAATACCGGTATCAATCAATATGTAGGTAATTTCAAAAATGCTGAATGGAATGAAGAACTTCAGCAAGTTGAAGCGGATTTCTATCCTGCAACTAACAGCGCTTTCTCTAAAAACTTTAAAACAAAGTTAGCTGAGATCTGGAATGCTACAAAAGATATCGGATTAAGTATCTCCGGTGAGGGTAAATATTTACTTCAGAAGATGAAGGATTATTACCTGGGTATTGTAACTGAAATTTGCAGTATGCAATCCGTTGATCCGGTCCCACGTGGAAACGCCGGCGGCAAGCTTGTACAACTTATCGAATCTGACATTTCAAATAACACTTTTCGTAAAACAAATTTAGGAGAATCCGGAATGGATCCTGACATCAAACAGAAAATTTATGATCTGTTGTTAGAAGCGGGTTTGATTGCTGAAGGAAAAGCGATCGATTCTATATCCGATACAGATCTATTATGGGCATTGTACGATCACACAATGACCATGGTTAATGCAAATAATTCTACATTAACCGAAGCTGAAAAGCAAAAGAATAAGGAAGCGCTGGAGCAAGCAAGAGCATTGCTTACTGAAGCTCTTTCAAACGAAGTTAAAAATCCACCAGCTCCTGCAGCAACTGATGGGGATGATGAGGGTGATTCAAAAGGTATCCTGGCTGAAGTACAAAAAACCCAGGAGAACATCAAAAAGATGAACTGCCGAACAATTCTAATGACTAGATTGGCAGAATCTAAACTCCCTCAGCCGGTAAAGGATAAAGTACAGAATCAATTCGCCGGTAGAGTGTTCGAAGAAATCGAACTTACCAGAACCTTAATTGCTGAGCAGGATACTCTTGCTAAGTTAAATCCAAACTTTGTAAACAACGGAGGTGCTGACGTGAGAGTAACAGCGGATCAGGTAGATAATATACAGCTGGCCTGTGATTATCTACTCATGCCTTCCACACTCAGAAACAAACTGAGTGAATCTGAAAGAGAACAGTTTAAAGATTTTAAAGGAACTCATTCCATTAAAGAACTTTACAGAACCTTTTCAGGTGATGTACAAGTAACTGGTAAAATTCAGAAAGGCAGCCTGGCTGAAAGTATTTCATCCACAACATGGGCCACAATCTTAGGTAATTCAATGCACAGAGCTATGTTAGCTCAGTACACTTTCTCCGGATGGGATGAGAGCTGGAGAAACATAGCAAGAATTACAGCTCCTACTGATTACAAAGCTAATACCAGATCAAGAAAAGGCGGCTATGGAGATCTTCCGGTAGTTAACGAGGACGCAGCATATCAGCCGGCTTCAACACCAGGAGAAGAATCAGTTAACTATGTCCTTTTGAAAAGAGGTTATACCGAAACCGTTTCCAGAGAGGCAATCCTTAACGATGATCTTAAGCAGATTCAGGATATAGCTCTTAAATGGGGTGAAGCTGCTAAAAGGACACTTTATAAAAGAGTTTGGGGCAGGATAACTACTAATCCAACTATGGATTATGATTCAAAAGCATTAGTCCACGCCGATCACAACAATATAATTAACGCTGCACTAGATCCTAATTCATACAAAGACGCAAGAATAAAGCTTGCTAATCAAACTGAACCGGGATCAAACGAAGTTATCGGTTTAACTCCGTCTTACTTATTAGTGCCGCTTAACTTGGAAGAAATGGCTTACCAGCTTACTCAGGAAGCATGGGGTAAGGCAAATAACGTTCCTGACTTCCATCAAACATTTAGAGTTAAACCAGTTGTATTAAGACACCTCACAGATACTAATGATTGGTGGTTAGTTGCTGATCCAATGTCAATTGATATCGTTGAATTAGGTTTCTTATTCGGTAATGAGGAGCCTGAGTTCTTCGTACAAGATGATCCTAGACAAGGATACACATTCAGCAATGATCAGATCAAGTACAAAGTAAGGCACGAGTACGAAGCTGAGCCATTGGATCACAGAGGAGTAGTTGGTAGCGTAGTTGCAGGCGGTTAATTAATTATCTAAAACAATGTCAAAGAATAAAATAGACTTTTTAAATACGATCGAGCTGAAGGTGAAGGACCTTTCCGGGGAACTCATCAAGACTGCTAATATTACTTTAGTAGAAACAGACACACCGGCAGCTGGATCAACAACATTTACACTGAGCACTGTAGAGGAGTTTAGTGCCGGTGATGAAGTCTATATTTATGATGGCAGCGCAAATTCAAAGTTTTTCAATATAGTATCAATTGATTCAGTTGATACTAAAATAGTTGTTATCGGAGGTAACCTGATCCAGCCAGGAGCAACGGTAAAAAAATCTGAGGCTGCCAGTCACGTACTGGAAGCCCTGGATAAATATTCACAGATCCGGCCGTTAGAGGTAGTTCACGAAATAGAGGGTGATGGAAATTATATTTATCCTCTTCCTGATGGATGGGATGGCGGTATTAATTTAATCCGCCTGGTAGAGTATCCGGCAGGAAATAATCCACCGGTATACCTGGATCAGTATGATCACAAAACATTCCTGGCGTCTGATGGCGTCTGGAAGATCAGATTTAATACAGTGATCGCTACAGGTTATAGCGCACTAATAACTTATGAATCAGATCACAGTTTCTCCGGTGATAATCCTTTCACAGTCACAGCTCCCGATTCGGATTTTTACGCGATTTGTAACTTAGCGGCTGCACAATATTTACTAGCCCTGGCAGCTCGTTATGGGCAAAGCTCTAATTCGACACTGGGAGCTGACGTTGTGAATTATGATAACAAAACGGATTCCTACAGGCGGTTAGCAAAAGAATATTTAGGCATGGCCGCTTCATCTTTGGGGATATCAATTAAAGATCTTGAAGGCGGTAATTTGGAAACAAAAGCGGCTTCAAGTAATCAAGAGGTAGAGCCAGAGAATCGTAGGCAAGGAATATTTTACTAATCAACTTTTAATAATTAAATATAAGGACTTTTAAAATGTTCGGTAGAGATCAAAATCAAAGCACTAATCAGGGAGCAAACCCTGGATCTAATCCACCTCCACCTGAGGAAAAGGAAGAAGTGAATGAAGAAACAAAGAAAGTTCCTGCTAGCATTCCAAATACAGGTAATATGACTGTAGAAGCTGCTAACAGAATGAGTGAACTTAATGAAGCGGCTAAAAATCCGCCGAAGAAAGAAGGACCTCGCAAAGATCCGGAAACCGGTGAATTTATGGAAGGCAATACTGTGAAGTATTATCAGAAATCCGCTAGTAGGCCACAGATTGAGAAAGATGGCAAGATGATATTTGCTGATGATTTCACTGAGTGCGGATACTATACGGACCTGAATAAAGATGTAGTGACCGCTAAGCGTGAAGCTGGCGAAATCTTTTAATTAATTTTTTCTTCAGCGTTCATAAAATAATTTTAAACTTTTTAGGAGATCACTTAAATGAAAATTAAAATGCTTTTGCTAGTCCTGGTAACCATGGCTTTAACTTTCTTTAATTCTTTGGAAGTTGAAGCGCAGGGATATCTCAGGAACTTAACCAATAATGCGGTTTCAGATACAATCAATACTCAAACCGCAAATGATACAAGCTACGTTTTTAAAAACACCGGGTATAGCACTCTTCAGGTAGAGCTGTATCAAAACAGTGTTTTTAATTCTTTCCGGGTAAACATAAGTACTCCGGATGAGATCAGGCTTGTATATGTTGCTGCTGATAGCACATTGAAAGTTGAAAAGAGAGGTTACTTAGGATGGATTCCTTTGCCTATTGTAACAAATTCATCTTCTACAAATGCAGCTTCATTCCAGATACCATTAAGAGCCGGCACTGCAATACTGTCAGTGTACGGTAAAAATGATTAAATAATTTTATAACTATGCCTACAGCTATTGATAATGTAATGAGTGCGATTAAGACAATTGCCGAATCCGTTCCCGGAATCGGCCTTGTTTACGATCAATTACCGCTCGTTAATTCTGAAGATAAAGCAAAGAAGCTTTTAGTACCTAAAGGTACGAGTACAATTAACGTTTTATCTTTCTTTCCCCGAACACGAGCAATCGATAAGGCTGAAGGTTTTGTAATTGAGGAAGTAGGCAGGGAGATAGTATTTATTCATCAGTATGCTTACAACTTCGAAAAAAATTCACAGAAGATCTTAAATAATTTTATTGAGGCGCTAACAGATACGTTTAATCAAAATCAAACTTTGAATAATACCATAGCTGAGCATACTAAGATGGAGCTTATTGATACTCAACTGGGTATGTACGGAACGGTTTTAGTACATATCTCAGCGCTTCGAATGACTGTTTATAAATCACAATCTAATATAGCAACTTAAAAGGAGTTTAATATTATGTCCGAAATGGTTCAAACCGCCAGTTCGATCCTGATAAATGGAGGTGATTTTGGCGCCTACAAGAGAGTAACATCTGTAGGAGCTGATCTATCAGTTCCTGATACATGGCATGATATAGCATTCAGGATCGATTCTGATTTAGGATTTGAGCAACCTAATGAGGATATCGAATTGGAATCCGGTGTTATTGGAAACACAGTGCCAGGTAAATATAAATTTGATATAAGTGTTACATCTGCTCAACTTGACGCAGCTCTTATTAATTTTATTAATAATGAGACTGTGGATACATACTTTGCTTTGTTCTTCGACGCAGGCAAAGGTCAGAATGGATTTCCTCTGGAGCTATTTGTTGCAATTGGAAAAATAGAGCGCAGCTTGAAATGGCAAGGTAAATCTAGAAAGCCTGTATGGAGATTTACCGGTATTAATAACCCGTCAGCTGTTACTCCGGCTACACTTCCCAGCTGGGCTTATGGTGATGCCGGTGATTTCGCAGTTGCAGCAAGAAAGCAATTTGTAGCAAAAGAAACAGATCCAGCTGCATAAATCGATTTTTTAATAATCTAATTATTTCCAACAATGGAAGGACAAATTAATTTAATTAAGATCATACTGGGTGAAGGATATATCTGTGCAGATCACGGCGAAAAAGCTGGTGATGGAAAAGATCCAGTTTCCAAATATCACAAAGCGGGCTCTGAAATATCTGTGCCTGAAAATCAGGTATGGGCTATGAAGGAAGCTAAGATCAGATTCAAAGCTGTAGAAGGTCAGGAATTGCCAGAACCTCCTGCGGATAAATTTAACCTCGATAATGGAAACGAGGAGGAGTTGGAGCAGGATGTCTAAAGTCAGTAAGAAACCTAGTCCGGAGATTTCAAAAGAGGACGTCTATAAGAAACAATATAAACTACAGGGGAAAGTATTAAAATGGCGTCCTCTTAATTTCAAGTTAATGGCTGCTTGTGAAAAGATGAAGATCGTTTACGAGCAATTTGAAAAGAGATATGTGCAGGAGCATATGGGACAACGTCCGGAGATCATTAATGAGGTTATGAAGCTTTTGAAAGGTTTAAAGCCTGATAAACTACAGCAATTAATACTTGAGGCGGATTCCCCGGCCGTGAAAAAGGAGCTGGTAAGAAGAACTAAAGGAAATTCAGCTCTTACAATTCAAGTTGTGAGAGAGACACTGGCGGCGCAGGCTATAGCTATGGAGTTATTCATACTGGAGGATGGCATAATTAAGAATTTAGCTGATACATGCCTGGATACATCAAAGGCAAACATAAATTATGATACTGTAAAAGAAGGTGAAATTAAAGAGCTCCTGGAGTTCGGAAAGGAGCTTAGAGACGATTTTTTTACCATCTCAGGATTGAAGCCCGGGAAATTATAGAGTTAAAAGCTGAGTACTCTAAATTCGATCCTGATATAAATATCCAGTATGAAGCCGAAAGTATCCCTCCACAAGATCGTGCCGATTTTATGGCAAAGTACCTGGTAAACTTTGATGAAACTAAAGTAGACTGGGTAAAGGAAAACCGGTACGTTACCGATTTTGTCAAGAAAAAGAATTACGAGATCTATCAGAATTATTTAATGGATCTCCAGCTGAAGAATAACAAATAATGTTAGATCTATTAATAAATATTGAATTTGGCGGTAAGGTTTATACTGAATCAACCTGGCTAAATGATTTTGTCACAGTTCAAAGGAAGTTGATAGATTACTATTCTTCAGATGAAGCTATTTCTAACCTCTCTGATAAAATAAAAGGTACGATCGAAAGAAATCTTTATGCAGGTAATACATATACCGGTGACGCAGTAGCTCCTCTTGCTCCTTTCACAGTAAAATTAAAGGGTCATGCAAAGCCGTTTTTCGAAACTGGTGAGCTTTATAGATCGATTGCAAAAAGGAAAATTGCAAAAGGTTATGAGTTGTATGTATTGCCAGGACGTGTAGCAATAGCGGCTTTATTAAATTATGGTGATCCTGATAAGAATTTACCAGCGCGGCCGTTTTGGGGACTGATTCCGGAGAGAGCTGATGTACTTATTAGCCAAATGCTTAACGACATGGATAATACTTACAGGAGGGCTGCTTAATGGCTATCGAAAGAGAATTAAAATTAAAGATAACCCAGGAAAAACGCGGTGAAGTAATTAATCAACTCACTGCGCAGGCTAAAGCTCTCGATGATGAATTAGTTAAGATCAAAAAGGAGCTCCTACAGATCAAGAAAGATCATGGAACCAATTCCCAGGAGTATGTAAACGCTAAGCAGAAAGAAATCGATATCACAAAGGCTCTTAAAAATGCAAATAAAGAGCTCAGAGATACTGATAAAAAATACGCTCAGGAAATTAGGGACCTTGAAAAGCAGATCTCAAATGAAAGGAAAAAGAGCGCTCAGGATACCGGCGCTCTAAGTAAATTCGGCTCTAAATTTGGTGATCCCGGATCTATTAACCAGATTCAGCAGCAAGTATTAATGTATAAAGCTCTTGCTAAGTCTGTTAGTGATGGATCTGTAGAGCAGGCGAAGTATATTCAGAAAGTTCGCGAAGGTGAAGCCATTATCAAAGGTTTTAACCGTGAAATTAGGACCGGATCCAGAGATGTAAAGTTAAGCTCAGCTCAGATTCTTGAGATGGGTGAAAATATTACGGTCCTGGTAGCCGGGTTAACTGCTGCAACATCAAAGATAGTAACTTTCGGAGTTGAATCCTTTAATGCAGGTAATAATTTAAGCCTCCTCAGAAAATCTTTTGTCGGTGTTGTAGGGCGCGAAGGGAAAGACGCAATTCAAACCCTCGAGCAATTACAAACTGCAACAGGAAACACAGTAAGCGAATTAAAATTACTTCAGATATCATCTAAAGGTAAATTTTTAGATGTAGATCTGGGGGCAATACCGGAATTACTTCAGTTTGCTACCATCAGAGCCAAAGAAATGGGTGTAGAAGTTGATTACATGGTGGATTCCATTGTAACAGGTTTAGGCCGTAAATCTCCTCTTATACTTGATAATTTAGGATTGCAGATGTCTCAGCTGGATAAGG
>CALGOI010000154.1 GCA_937959065.1 uncultured Ignavibacteriota bacterium
AGGGTTTGGCTGTTCGCCAATTAAAGCGGTACGTGAGCTGGGTTCAGAACGTCGTGAGACAGTTCGGTCTCTATCCTATGCGGGCGCAAGATACTTGAGAGGAGTCGCTCTTAGTACGAGAGGACCGGAGTGAACGAATCAATGGTGTACCAGTTGTCACGCCAGTGGCACCGCTGGGTAGCTATATTCGGATGAGATAAGCGCTGAAAGCATCTAAGCACGAAACTCACCTCAAGATTAGGTATCTCCCTTCTTCGGAAGGATAAGGCTCCAGAGAGATGATCTGGTGATAGGCTGCAGGTATAAGCATAGTAATATGTTCAGCTGAGCAGTACTAATAAGCCGAATGACTTACCATATAATTTTCTTATATTGCCTAAGGTGGCTCTAAGGTTTGTCATCAATATCTAATTATTTATATTACTACGAGTTTTTGCATAATCGCTTAGCGAATGCATAAACAAGTTTCTGGTGATTTAATACAGGGGAAACACCTCTTCCCATTCCGAACAGAGAAGTTAAGCTCTGTATAACCGATGGTACTGTGCGGGAAACTGTACGGCAGAGTAGGTTTCGCCAGTTTTATTATAAAGCCGTTCTGATTAATTTCAGAACGGCTTTTTTTATGGGGGTTTTCTATAAAGTCAAAATGAGTGGAGGTCAGATAATTATTTTTGTTTGCTGTTCGATGAGCCAGTTTTTTATCCCGAAGTAATTATACTTCAGGTTTTTAGTCTTTTTCTTTATAATTTCTAATTTATAGGTTTTATCTTTTTTAGTATCCACGGATAACCTTAAATTTATCATATCGACGGTAAGGTTAAAAAAATCTTTAAGAGCATTTTGCATCTCACCGAGGGCTATTTCTTTTTTTAAGTATCCTTTAGCCGTTTTAGAAAGGTTAATTGCATCTTCGTAGTGACCTATCTCATAGTATATCCTCAATAGCATAAGATACACCTGTATCTGCATAATAAAAATATTGAAGCTAGATTTATATATGAGCTCCATTGCTTTATCGAGGTTGCCTTTTCTATACTCAATGAATCCTTGTGAGAAATTGAGTGTGGACTCTTTAACATCATCCATTAATTCATTTTTCATTTCATCCATGAATTTTTCAGCCCATTCATATTCGTCAACGCTAGCGGCTGTTTTTACAGTAGCTATGAAATCCGGATAAAGTATTTTTCCCAATGTGATTCGTCCTTTTGAATGCATGAATTTATCCAGCTCGAAACAATCCCTTAAATATTTCTTATCCATTTTTTCGCTGTAGCTAATTGCTGTATATGAACGCATATAAACGAAAAGCATATATGCGTCGCCGCGATTTAGTTCGTCGAAATTTTTATCACGTATATCCTGGAGGATTTTGTAATATTTATAATCCCCGGTTTGCTGGAGAAAGAGAACGTTTTTATACATGTTGATTATAGGAACATCTTCAAATGAGCGGCTTTTTAAATAATTAGTTACAAATTCCATCATGGAAAAATCAAATGGGAAATTGTTCTGTTTAAGTTCGTGGAGGAGAGCACAGTATGCTTTTAAAATCCGAACCAGAAAATAATTTACTAACAGGTCAAGTTCTTTTTGTTTCAGGTCAAAATGAGTATTTGGATCAGTTATGCTTTTATATGATATCTCTTCATAAATCAGGTGTAGTTTGTCTTCAAGTGAAAATTCACTTTCGATTTTATCGGTTTTCAGCTGTTTAGATATCTTTGTCAACCGTTTTTTATACTCATCAAATGCCTGTTTTTCTCTCAGCATCTCCAGCATTCTTAACTCTTTTGAAAGGGCACGCTCACCTTTATATTCCGCCATCAGGAATTTCAATCCCAGGTCATGCAGATCGGACAGAATATTCTTCATAGCGAAATAGTCATATTCTTTTGTTTTAAACGTTTTTTTGTAAATTTCCTCTTCAGAGTACTTATCCGGATCAAATTCGGGGTGGAATTTAACAATAGATTCGAAAATCCGTGTATTTTTTTGATTCTTATTGTAATATGGGGAATTTACAAACTCACCGAGCCTTTTTATCTCAGCTTTATCAAATTTTCTTAAAAGTTTAACTAATTTTGCTTCCTTCATTTTCTAAAAAGTTTACTCAATATATGCTGTTTTTCAATTAATTTCTACGTTTTTCGTATATGAACTGAAAAATAGTTTTCTAAAACCGGTTAAATTTTTTTTTGTGAAGTAATGCCTGTGCTTATAAATTGGAAGCGTAATTACTTACTCTTTTAAATTTTTTTTTTAAAACTCAAAGGAGGAAAAATGAAAATCTTCTTTTTAATTCTGGCGATTTTCGTTTCCGTGTACATCACAGGCTGTAATAATAATGCCGTTACCGACCCCAATAGCGGTATTGGCGGAACAGGTACAGGTAATACTGTGAATTTTACTATGAACGGATCCGGGACTACCCAGAGCTACAATTTTACATTTCAACCGCAGGTTGATGTAAGGCTGAATTATCTTATTGCGAGTCTTCCGGCTCAACAATTTTCTGATTCAGTACCAAACACTACACCTTCAACAGTCTTTTCATCGAGCCAGGCATACGGCTGGTATGATTACAGTGGTGTTCAGTCTGGTCAGCAGTGGACCTTTAAATTCAATGGTTCAACAGTTAACAACAACCAGGCGTTTACTTCAACAGTAAATTTTACAGTTCCTTAAACCAAAACAACAAAAACAATGATCACAAAAACTTTAAAAATTTTATTATTAGTGCTGATTGTTTCAGCTTTTGTCCAAACGGAGAAAACATACGCCCAAAGAGTATTGATCGGACCCAGAATATCAGGTAACATGAATATTTACAATCAAAAGGGGTTAACCGGTACATGGAATGGATTCGGCGTAGCAGTCGGTGGTACAGTAGATGTATCATTTAACAAGAATGTAGGTCTCATGGCTAATCTAAATGTGTTTGATATGAGGAATTTCAAGAATTCCCAGACACAGGGCGGTGTTACAACCAGCCAGAGCTATTCACTAGCTTATGTTACTCCTGAAGTAATGTTTAAAGCTGAATTCAGCGGGTTTTATTTAGTAGCAGGACCTTCATTTGGAATTAACATAACCAATAGCGGTGAGGTCACACAGACAGCAACAGGTCAAACACCGGTAACACAGACTAGTGATCCTGAGGTAAATACGATGAGATTTGACATAAAAACGGGAGCCGGCTATACATTCCCTATTGGCAGCAACATGTACCTTGGTACTGACTTTATGGTAATGATCCCTGTTACCGACACCTATAATTTCACCGGTGTCAGTAACAGCATCACAACATTTCAGATCGGTACTGCTTTGAAATTTAAGATCTGATTACACGGGCATGTTTGAGCTGTATCAAACATGTTTTCTCCGGAGAGCGGTGGTATGGGACCGCTCTCCATTAAATATAGCTTTTTTTTCTTTCAAATGATAAACATAGCCCGTGTAAACCCCTTCCTCCGATTATACGGGCTATTTTTAGATATCTAATAACCTCACTTCATATAATTTTACAATAATTCTTTCTATATTCTTAGATGAACTTCATTGATAATTTACTCGGGCTTGATGATGGGATAGAATGGTATCAAATGGCATTAAGAGCTGTAATTACGTATCTTGCAGTTGTGTTAATGATCAGAATCGGCAGTAAAAGGTTTTTGGGTAAGCTAACTTCGTTTGATATTATTCTTGCCATCATATTAGGCTCTATATTGAGCAGGGGAATAACCGGCGCATCGCCATTTTTTGTAAGCCTTCTGACTGCCTTAATTCTGGTATTAGTTCACTCAGGATTGAGCTCATTAGCACTTAAGCATGATTTTGTAAGTAGAATATTGAAAGGCCGGAGGAAAGCTTTGATAAAAAATGGAGAGCTTGAAAAAGATACGATGAAGAGCAGCAAGATCACTAAAGAAGATATATTAACTGCCGCAAGAGAAGAAGGGATTGAGAAAATAGAAGATATTGAAGAGGCATATTTAGAAAGGAATGGAGAAATAAGTATAATAAAGAAATAGAGCCATTCATTTATGGGAATGGCTCTTATCGGAATCAATTGCTTCCTTCCATCGCTACCTCATTAATGCATTTATCAGCGAGCCCGCTGATCTTTTCATCAGCAGCGGATTCTTCATCCAAACTCTCCTGAAACAGTTTTGCTGCTTCGTCAAGCCCCAACTTCTGAGCATAGTTTCTCAATGTACCATAAGTTGCTATCTCATAATGTTCAACTTTATTTCCTGCAGCTATTAGTACTGCATCCAGGAGTTCGTCATTCTCAGATTTTTCCATAAGTTCTTCGCCTTCGTCCAGTATTCCGTCCATAGCATCACATTTTTCGGATCGTGCTTCAAGACCGATCATTTTGAAAACCTGCTCCAGTCTCTGAATTTGTTTTTCTGTATCTTTTTGGTGATCCAAAAAGGCTTGTTTAAGCTCAGAATCCTGAGCTTTTTCTGCCATTTTTGGAAGTTCTGAGTGGAGTTTGTTCTCTACCCATAACATATCTCTCAAAGTGTGTGAGAAAAGTTCATTTAAGTTTTTCATCAGATATAATATTAAATTAATAGAAAAAATTTGATTATCCCTAATAATTACAAATCATATGCCACGAACACGAACTTGATTTTCATGGGAAAAGTAGAGTTATTCAATATTCTGTGGGTCTAAAGAGGAACATTGTGTGTGGCAAAGTATCGACATTTTGTTGGAAAACTGGATAAATAACATGCAACAAAAACACCTCATTTGGTTTTACACTTCGCATTTTTGTTAGTACATTTGTATAAGTAAAAATTAATAATGATGAAAATATTATTTCTTATTTTATTGCTCTTTTTTACAAACAATTTGATGGCGCAGTGTAATGAAGATGAGGTAAAAAGGATAGATGGAATAAAATTTGATATAGCTCATAACCTGGTGGACGCTAAAACCATAGATGCCACAATGGATGATGGTACGGAGGTTACGGGTTTTTACGTGGATGGGAAGCTTGTCAAAATGTCCGTAACTTCACTTCATTTTCTTGAGGAGATATACATTGAAAACGGTTTCCCGGTATGTTTTGAGGTTACAACGTTAACTACGGGAATCGCACATTACGATCATTATTATTTTAAAGACAATAAACTCGTCTGCAGGGTAGATACTATTTCAGGTGAAATGTACGGTACTCCTGACGAACCGGAAACGGATCTGATTGTCGGATATGAGTATTACTTAGCTGCTATTCAGTAAAAGAGTTCTCTTTCTCAATTTCTTTTTAGTAGTAACCCTTTAGCCCGTAATTTGCACGGGCTATTTTTTTATGGTGAAATGTTTCAATAATATATATATTAACGATATGAAGACAATAATTGCATTTTTCTCAGTTTTTATTTTTTGCACGGCAGCATTTTCCCAGGACTGTCCCGACAAAACTGAATTATCGATTGTCAAAAATAAATACATCGATGTGCAGGGTTTTGATTATACTTCTGCGTACGGAAATTACAATTCGAACTGGAAAACCTACCGCGCTATTTTTATCAACTATCCGAAGAGCGAGGACTCGGATTTCAAAGCAATGAGTGAGGGACAGATAAAAGTAGTGGTGATGGTATTTAATTCGGATGGGGATTTCCCGGGCCCGGGTGTGTATACACTACTTGGAGAAGGTACAAATAACAAATTTGCTGTCAGCATACAAACTATAGAAGGGAGTACATATGCAACTTCAATAAACGGAGAAGAAATTGGTAGTGTCACTATAACGAAATCTGATGATTATATTCTCTGTGGTGAAGTCAATATTCACAATAGTGTAGGAATGGAGATAGTTGGCAGATTTACAGTAAGTAATGAGGAATTAAAATAGCAGGAAAAAGTGGTCATTTTTGCTTGAATTGTACGTTTATATGATAAATGTTATTTTTAGGTATGAAACTAAGCAAATATTTTGAGAAAAAAGAAGAACTTTACGGAAAGATCGTCACGGTATCCTACAATGTTGGCAGAACTGTAAAATCCATCAGTGGTAAATGGGCCGGAGATCCGAACGGTAAGTACGTCAGGATAAGGGACGACAGAATCTATTATAAGGAAATAACAGATATAGCGTTAGGGAAGATCACACCTCCAAATGAGAAGAAAATCTCGCCAAACAGTATTAATTATAACAGGTAGTTTAGTCTAAGTCTTGTAACAAGCTGATTTAACACAGTATATCTGTGTTTGTTACCCTTCCTTCCTAAATTATTGAATTGTAATAATCTTAAAATCGAAGTATCTTTTAAATTCGTGAATTTCGCCCTTGTAGCTCAGTGGATAGAGCATCGGTTTCCTAAACCGAGTGTCGGATGTTCGATTCATCCCAAGGGCACAAGAAGAGATTATGGCAGGAAAAGCAGCATTGGTAACAGGCGGAGCGAGAAGATGAGGCAAGGACATCTCGATCGCGCTCGCGGAAAAAGGTTTTAATATAGTTCTGAATTATAGCGGTTCATCCCAGGATATTGTCGCAGAGACAGCCGGAGAGATAGAAAAAGCAGGTGTCAGGGCTTATCCCGTAAAAGCAGACATCAGCAAACGAAGTGAAGTAGAAGCGATGTTTGAAACCGTAAGGAAGGACATTGGCTATCTGGATGTGCTTGTAAACAACGCGGCAATATTTGAGGGGATAGATTTCTTTGATATTACGGAGGAGTTTTTAGACCGTTTCATCGGTATCAACCTTAAGGGGACGATCTTTTGCGCACAGGACGCGGCAAAGCTGATGATGGAAGGGGATAGGAAACCGGGCCGGATAATTAATATTGCATCACTTGGCGGGGTTGAGAATTGGCCTAAGTTTATCCCATACTCGGTATCAAAGGCAGGTGTAATTAAGTTTACAAAGATACTAGCGAGGAAACTTGCGCCGGACATTCTTGTAAACGCTATAGCCCCGGGAACGATTGTGATAGAAGATGATGCTAACGAGACGGTCGATCCAAACGAAGTAAAAAAATACCCAATGAAGAAATTTGGGAAAGCTCAAGACATGACAAGTTTAATAAATTATCTTGCTACAGAAAACGAATACATTACAGGACATATCTTTGTGGTCGACGGAGGCAGAAGCTTAACATGATCATAAGCATGACCGGCTACGGTAAAGCTGAAGGCGAGTTTGACGGAAAGAATTACACGATAGAAGCCCGTTCGGTAAATAACAGGTTCTGTGAAATAGCGTTTAAATACCCGAGATATCTCAGTTCGAAGGACATCGAGCTCAAGGAGCAGATAAAGAAGAAGATATCCAGAGGTAAGCTGAATATAACCCTTACGGTTAAAGCGGACGGTTCATCGGATTACCAGGTTAAGGTAAATCCCGATGCGGCAAAGTATTATTACAAGATGCTTGAGGGATTGAAGAGCGAAACGGGAATAAACGGTGAGATCGGGCTGGATCATTTGCTGAAGTTTAATGACGTACTGGAAAGCAATGATGCTGAGGATGTATCGGATGACGAGTTTAAATTTATATCTTCATTGCTGGATAAAGTGGTCGAGGACATCATCAAAATGAAAATTAAGGAGGGCGACCACATTAAGGAAGACCTTCTAAAAAGGATAGAATATATCAGCGGTGAGACAAAGAGGATTGAAGAGCTTTCGGCTAAGAACAAACCCGAGCTGAAGGAGAAAATACTAAAGAAAGTAGAGTCGATACTGACAGATAAGAAGATAATTGATGATAAGAGAGTTGAAATGGAGCTGGTATTATTGTCAGATAAGATGGATATCAGTGAAGAGTGTACGAGGCTGGAAAGCCATCTGAAGTATTTTAAGGAGTACATCGATTCGAAAGAATTGGCGGGAAGAAGACTTGTATTTTTGGTACAGGAGATGAACCGGGAAGTAAATACTATCGCAGCAAAATATATGAGCGCCGAAATTTAACATGCAGTCTCGGTATTAAAGGAGGAGCTCGAAAAGATAAGAGAGCAGCTGCAGAATGTCGAATAATAAAAATAATTTTTCTCAATGCTGTTTGTAATTTCAGCTCCATCCGGCGCAGGAAAAACAACGATAGTAAAAAAGATACAGGAAAGTAATCCTGACCTGGTTTTTTCCGTATCGGCAACGTCCCGCCCTAAACGAAACGGTGAAGTTGAAGGGAAAGATTATTTTTTCATGACGAAACAAGAGTTTGAGGATAGAATAGATGACGATGACCTGGTTGAGTACGAGAAGCTCTTTAATGACCACTATTACGGTACATTAAAGACATTCGTGGATGAGGTTATAAAGTCTGGAAAAGACTTGATTTTTGATATAGATGTAAAAGGTGCTCTTTCTTTAAAGAACATTTACGGTGAAAAAGCTGTTTTGATATTTATAAAGCCCCCCAGCAAGGATGTTTTAAGGGAAAGGCTTACAAACAGGGGCACAGAGCCAAATGATCATATCGAGGAGAGATTAAAAAGAATCGATCTCGAGATGGAAAAAGGAAAAGAGTTTGATTACCAGGTTATAAATGATAATCTGGATAAAGCTGTAAACGAAGTAGAAGAAATAATACATAAATTTAAACAATAAGGATAAACAAATGGCAATTCAAACGATCGACCTGCAAAAGTTCGAAGAGAACGCAGACAACGTATATGAAGCGACTGTTATCTGCTCAAAGAGAGCAAGACAGATCAATGACGAGCAGAGATTAGAGCTTAACCAGAGGTTACAGCCTGTAATCGATAAAGAAACCGAAGATGACACTATTATGAACCAGGATAAGCTAAACATTTCTCTTGAATTTGAAATGAGACCAAAACCAACCATCCAGGCTGAAAAAGAGCTAATGGAAGGTGAACTTGAATTTAGGTTCAGAGACGAAGAATAGTAATATAACCTTATGCTCGAGGGCAAGAAAATATTACTGGGAGTCAGCGGCGGCATAGCGGCATATAAAGTATGTTATTTAGTCAGGTATTTTGTTAAAGAAGGAGCGGAGGTAAAGGTTATTATGACCCCCTCCGCAACCAAGTTTGTCTCTCCGGTAACGCTCTCAGCACTTTCCAAAAACGAGGTATTAATTAATCTTCTCCCTACAGAGGAGGACCTCAGCCAATCCGAAAAAGTAGATACACAAACATGGCACGTAAATCTCGGCTTATGGGCAGATATTTTCGTGATCGCACCGGCTACGGCTAATACTATTGCAAAAATCGTACATGGGGAAAGCGATAATTTTGTGCTAACAACCGTCCTGAGCGCGCGATGTCCTATGGTAGTATGTCCAACAATGGATGATGATATGTACAAGAGCGAGGTAACACGAGAGAATATATCCGCTTTAAAGAAAAGGGGATTTAAGATTATTGATCCGGAATCAGGCGAGCTTGCAAGCGGCCTGATAGGTATGGGGAGGATGGCTGAACCGGAAGAAATATTCGAATTCGTGAAGAATGAGCTGACCCGAACGGAGGATTTAAAGGGCAAAAGGGTGCTTGTTACCGCAGGTC
>CALGOI010000155.1 GCA_937959065.1 uncultured Ignavibacteriota bacterium
TATTTTCTATACATTTTCCCCTCCATAAGGTTAGTTTTTGAATTATTGTTATGTTAAATCTATCTTTGATATTTAACTCAGCAATATCTGCATAAATCCTTAAAAATTCAACAAAAAAAAAGCGGGTCAATATTACCCGCTTTTCAAAAATCTATGACAACTTTTTACTTCGTAAGTATCATCTTCTTTGTTTCAGTGAAATCTTTTGATGATAAGGTGTAGAAATAAACACCACTTGAAAGATTTGTACCTGTAAATTCAGCGCTGTATGTACCGGCTCTTAAGAAACCGTTATCAATGTAAGAAGCTACTTCATTTCCAAGAATATCATAGAATTTTAAGCTGACTTCACCATCTTTTGGAATTGAAAATTCTATGTAAGTTGTTGGATTAAAAGGATTTGGATAGTTTTGCTTCAACTCAAATCTGTCTGCAATGTTATTTGTATTTTGAATACCTGTTGGATTATCTACCGGAATGTGCCTTGCTCCAATTGTAATACTTTGAGTTGTTATACTACCGGTATTCTGCCATACAAAGAAATTTAAATGACAGTTTTCAGCTACAAATCCACTAGGGATTGTGTAAGTTACATTTGCTGTTTTTGTTGTGTTGTTATCCCATGTTCCTGTGCTTATAACTTCACCAAGGTCACCATTTATCATGCCTTTTACAATATGATCATGCTCATAAGTACTAGAACCGGGGCATGAACCATTACCGGTTTGTGGATATATAACATTATCTTCAGTAAGTATGAAATTGATCCTGTACTCTCCGCTAAGAGTCGTTAAAGCAGTTGCTTCAATTGTTGCAGTAATCTGTCTTGTTGAAGTGTTGTAGTTATATGAAGCAAGATTTAAATCCAGCATTTCCTGAATGGTGTTTGACTGAACAACTACCTGGTTATTCCAACCTGAACGCGAAATCACACCCGTTCTTCTGCCAATTACACCTGTTGGATATGCTGAGAATCCCATTAAAGCTCTTATACCTGCACTGTATGATTGCCATGGATCTGATCCGGCGCCATGATATGCGAGAACAACTGTTTCAGGATAGTTTAATAGAATTTGATCTATAATGTCATGCCCGCACGGACACCATTGACACCATGTACCTGTGCAATATTCTACAACAGTTGTAAAGCCTGTCTGAGACTTAGATTCATTAATATTGATTGTCAGCATTAATACTAAAATGCTTAAAACAGTAATGAATTTCTTCATCTGTTTATGCTCCTTTATTAAGGTTAAGTAAAATTATTTCAAAAATTGTACGTAATTCACCCTCTAATGTAAATTAAGATAACAATTTTATAATTTCAATACTTAATTAGCTTTTTATTGGAATATTTAAGAAAAAAGCAATATTTCTATTCGAAATCTTATTTAAAATTTTCAATAAATAAAAATAAAAAGCCGAAAATCCACTTGATCTTCGGCTTTCCAACCAAACCCTGCTAAAGAATCCTTCTTAAAGCTTTGGCTTAGGAAGGAGATATGTTTAATACTTTTAACTCTACTATAAACACCTCTGTCTCCCAAGCCCAGCTTTGGAAACCAAAACACATCATCCCCTGTTTCCCAAACCCTACTTAGGAAACCCAACTTACAATCGAGTAATCTTAACTTCACTTTCAATACCGTCCAAAAAACATTTAGCCGAACTATACCTATACTCAGCAGGATCTTCAACTATTCCTCTCCTTACGGGATTGTTATGGATGTATTCTATCTTTTGATAAAAAACTTTTTCATTAATCATTTCTTTGGGATGATAACCTTCCTGCCATACTTGATATTTCGAATCATATTTATATCCTTTTTTATTTTCACAGAAATGATTCAACAAATCAATTCTATTATCTTCGATTAACAAATTTATAATCTTTTTAGCAGTAAAACTTTTAAACGATTGTATAGCCTTTTCTAGGTCTTTACATCTGCAAATAAGATGAAAATGATTGTCCAGAAAAACATACGCAAACACTTCAATAGAATACTTTGAGGAATAGAAATTCAGATTATCTATTAATATGTAGTAATATTTATCTGAAATAAATACAGGTTTCCAATCTACAATTGTTGATGTGATAAAATATGGATAATCTGGATCGAAAACTTTGTATGAGGTTCTCATAAAAAACCCTTCCTAAGCTGGGGCTTAGGAAGGAGTTAGCTTAAACTTTAACGAAGAATAAATCTACTTCTCTCTGTTTCCCAAGCCCAGCTTTGGAAACCAATTCTTACTTCATCAATATCATTTTCTTCACATCCTTGAAATCCCCGGCTTCGATCCTGTAGTAATATATTCCGCTCGATAGGTCATTACCCGGTTCAAACTCCACCTGGTAATTACCTGCTGTCTTGACACTATTGACCAATACTGCCACTTCCCTGCCTATCATATCAAATACTCTAATTTTTACAAACTCATCTTTGGCTATCGAATACTTAATTAGCGTTACCGGGTTAAACGGATTCGGATAATTCTGTGAAAGAGAATATGAAAGTGTCTGTGTGTTATTCTGAATACCGGTCACAGAACCAAACGGGAAGTTAGTTCCAAACGGAGTTGTTGTGTAATAAGCTTTAACCTGGTTTGTATCGGTTAATCCTACATTTACCGTGTGTGAACCGCTTGCTGAACCTGGGGTATTAGCACATAGTAATATCTTTCTTTCTGAATCGAGGAATTTGAATTTTAATTCATCGAAGGTTAACGGACCCCCGCTGAATGGAATCGATTTTATAAGAATGTCACCTGTACTGACAACGTTGTTACCATCTACATCGTAATATAATGCGAATGAATTTACTTGAGAAGCAGAAGCATTAGTCACCATTCCAAATGTAATCGACCTCAGTGAGCCGACTTCGGGATTTACGTTTGTAGAAATCCTTAATCCGACAAGTTCTCTTGCTGTATCACTTGCTGCAAGTGTATTATTAATAAGCATATTGCTTCCGCCATTAACTCCTTCCAGTGTGAATTTTGGTGACGTTGTTGCAGCAAGTGCATCTATCCGCCCTGCTCCGTACCTGTTGTCTTTTCCCGGATCACCTTTTTCAACAGCTGTCAGCTGTAATACTTTGGCAATATCCTGAGGAAGCATTTCAGGATTTATTGACAGCATTAATGCTATACATCCTGCAGTATGTGGAGTAGCTGAAGATGTTCCACCGAAAGTACCGCCGTATCCTGTACCGGAACTAA
>CALGOI010000156.1 GCA_937959065.1 uncultured Ignavibacteriota bacterium
AAATAGAACTAAATGAAGTAGTTTGGAATAAAGTTGGTGGGTTTTCAGATCCACTTTCAAAATCTCTAGTATCTAATTCTACAGCGTCATCAGCTACATCTGTTGTAGCATCAGAACCCGTAGTATATTTTAGTGTAAGTAAGTTAGCACCACCATTAGCAATTGGTCTAGCTTGGTTAGTGTTAAATGTTCCTAAAGAGGTAAATGTTACTGTAGGTGGTGGGTTATTAACTATATTTACAGTATAATTTTTATATACTGAGTTGAAATTCCCAGTATAAGATCTTCCCCAAACCTTTTTCTTAATGCTATTCCATACCCGATCCCACCTTTCAGCTCTTCGGTGATATTTTGTTCGATGATATTATTGGAATTGGAATTTAATTGAATTGATGATGAAGTAATATAATTTATCGAAGGCATTAGGGAAAAACCTGAACCTTCAAAAAAATTCTCCCTCATCTGGGATTGACATATGTTGAACGTTAATAAAATAAATACTACTATTGCAATAGATCTCATATATAAAAAATCCTTTCGTAACCCTCTCATCTCATTCCAATATTGCAATTTTCCTATATATAATAAAAGTCCTAATTGTTTCCCAAAATAGACATAAAAAACCCCGCCTATTAAAATAGGCGGGGTTATAAAAAAATCTAATAATATTAATTATCCCATAAAGAGATCTCTGTTATCCTCTATCTCGGCTTTTTCTCTAAGATCTCCCAACCATTGCTGGATAACAGTCTGCTTTTTCTGAGCAAGTAGATTTGCTCTTATCTCGGGAGCTTTAGCAATATAATCCTGTTCATTGAATGGAGTCTTATAGGTAACTTTTACAAAGTAGTATCCTTTTAATCCTTTGATGGGACCGGCTGACTGTCCGACTTCCATTGAATAAACGGTCTTTAATAAATTATAGTCCATCCCTATCTGCATATCGGGCTGCCCCATTGTAGTACTGTCTACTTTTCCTGCTTCAAAGTCAGGCTTTCCTTCAGCAAACGCTTCAAAATTATCTCCCTGCACCTGTGCCGCTATCCCATCTGCCTTCTGCTTTAAAAGATTAAACTTTTTTTCTTGTACAACATTTTGCATAATGGTTGTATTCTTTATCTCTTCAAAATTCTTATATCCTTCCTGTATCTTATCTGAAACCTGAAATACCGCGTATCCGCCCTGAACCTTTATAGGTGTGTGAACACTTCCTTCAACATTATCAAAACCAAATTTTACAATGCTTTTATTGGTCGGCGCGACCTGGATTGTACCATTTCTTAAAACATCGCCCGTATTCTGAATCGTTAAATTATACTGAGCTGCAACTGAATCCATACTCTTACCTTCCTCAATAAGCTTGTATATTTCTTCAGCTTTGATCTTCGTTAGCTCTCTGGTATCAGCACCCGGTTTGACAGATTCTTTTAACTCTGCATATTTAAATTCTTTGTTAGTTTTTCCTTCAATCTTAATAATATGATAACCAAATTTAGTTTTTATTGGACCAACTACAGATCCTACCGGGTTATTAAATACTGCATTCTCAAATTCCTTTACCATAGCCCCCTTTGTAAACCAACCAAGATTTCCCCTATTTGTCTTTGCTGAGGGATCATCCGATAATTGGAATGCTAATTCCTGAAAATTACCATCTTTCACCTTTTCGTATATTTCTTTTGCCTTGGTCAATGCCATTGTAGAATCAACATCAAGATTTACCAAAATGTGAGATGCTTTTACAAACTCTTACTCGCCATCCCTGGATTCAATTACTCTTACCACCTTGACACAGTCTTCATTTTTATTAATATCAGAAACC
>CALGOI010000157.1 GCA_937959065.1 uncultured Ignavibacteriota bacterium
GTCTATGAAAATATGAATAATAAATATGATAAGAAACCTATCGTACTGACGAATTTATGGTATGTTTCCCCCTTTTTACCGAATGGAAGGATTATTAGCATCAATAATGACAATGCCCCAAATGAGAATCCCGGGGAGAATAGCTTATCCGAGAAAAGCAAAGCGAAAATAACATCAATGATAAGAAGTGTATAAATTACCTGGTGAGTCCTGATTGATATCCTGAACCATCCCAGTATCAATCCCCAGCCAATGGCATAATTAATGACATAAAGTAGCAGCCCTGTATAGCTCAGAAACATTTATTAACAGTGTTCATTTATTTAACGCTATTCCCCATTTATTTTTAAATGCTAATTTATCAGGTGGTTTACGCTGTTCAGACTTCCAGTCGATCGTCGGACGTTTTACACTTGGATCTTTATATCCCATTCTGAATATAGCTGCCATTTCATAATTATCCGGGACCTCTAACATACATGTGATTTGATTCCATTTGTCCGGAAATTCTCCGGGAGTAGAGATGAACTGCATCCCCATCCCGATATCCGTCGTTGTAAGCCAGAGGTTTTGAATCACTGCTCCCATCGAAATAGTAGAATAGTATCCGGATAACTCACCCGGTTTATACTCCTCTTTATTTAGGAGAATTACAAAAAGCAGCGGAGAAGATCCAACGAGTTCCTCCTCATCTTTTCCCAGTATTTTAGGGATCTTAAGTTTAGTGAGTGTCTTACCGCCTTTTTCACTCATTATCTGTTTTATAAAAGGTTTCAATATTTTGGGAAAATGGTCGATATGAATTCCGTTCCTCGATTCTTCAGCTTCATCTTCGGTCAATCTGAAATACTTTTCATACTGCCTCCGGAACCGGCCTTCCTCCATCAATTCTACCATAGCATCACCGGCTATCTTACCGATCTCTCCTATCATATTTTCATCTGTGACGGCTATAAACCGCCATGGCTGGGAGTTAAAATGGCTGGGAGCGTATGATGCCATCTTTATTAATAACTCTATATCCTCCCGGGACACCTTTTTCTCGGCAAACTTTGTATTAGTCGTCCGCCTCTTTAATATTGCTTCCTGTAATTCCAATATTACTTTTATTGAACATTTATAATTAGTAATTAATACGGTAATGACCTGTTACCTGCCACTCTTCGAGTACATCCTCTTCTGCTACATAGCCCGGGTCCGGGAAGTTGTGAATTATATAAATCCTCCCGTCAACTACTTTATCCGAGACAATACCAATATGGTCATTCGTACCATCCTGGTTGAGATCCCATATCACAACGTCGCCCGGCTGGTAATCGGAGTGGTTATAAGTTGCCGGCAGCTCCTGCCAGTATTTACTGAACCACACCTCCAGATTGGGTACCCGTCTGTGATCGATATTCGAATCGGGTTTCTTTGCTCCCCACCGGCTCATTGGATAATCTCTCCAGTTATTCTTAATATCTTTATTAAGCTCTTCCTGAAGATCAACAACATCTCCTTTCCTGAGTGACCTTACGACTACATCAGTGCAAACCCCGATTTTAGGGTCTATATCTCCGCCCGGGAAAACCTTTCCGCCAATATATTCCCCTTCTTCATTGTATTCTGTCGTATAATATGCCATGCTCAGGTCATATTCAGCTTTTTGTTCCAGAACTTTCTTAGCGCCTTCGAGAACTTTCTTCTGTCCTTCTGTAAGCTCACCTGGATATTTATTTTGACTTTGCTCAATGGTATCCGAGGTAGTTACTGTAGTGTTTTTGTTATCCTCTGTTTGGTCTGTCTGCCCGCAGGATGTTACAATAGACAATAGTAATCCAGCCAGTATGTTCATAATGGTTTTCATTTTTTATTGATGTAAATATAAGTTAAGTCTTATAAGGAAGGATTGAAATAGCGAATTAAATCAACTACTCCTTAATTCTGAAATGCCCGATCATATCATCGATTCTAAGGTCATCCGTCTCGGATGTATAACCTATCCTTGGACTATTATGTATTAGTAGCGGCCTTATTCCTGCGATTAGTTTATCCGATACAATACCAATGTGATCACCCGCGGCATCCTTATCAAAATCCCATATCACCACATCACCGGGCTGAAAGTCAGAGTAATTCAGATTTATCCAGTTGTATTTAAACCAGGTATGCTGATTTGGAACCCTTCGGTGATCGATATACTTATTTGCGTTTCCGCGGCCCCATCTTTCCAGAGGATACCGTTCGGGATTGGATTTAATGCCTTCGTGAATCTCCCTCTGAAGATCAGCTATGCCGCCGTATCTTAAAGCTCTGACAATTACATCGGTACATACTCCAATCGAAGGATCTATATCTCCGTTTGGGTAAACCTCATCTCCGGTGTATCCGAATCCATGTAAATGTGTCACCGGTCGGAAATCCATTGTGGTGTCATATCTTGCTTTGTGCTTGAGAACTTCCTTTGCGCCATTGAGTACTTTCATCTGGTTTTCCGAAAGTCGTCCGTTATAATAAGTCTCGAAGTAAGGTACTTCGTATGACAGTTGGATAATCTCATCATATTTATTTGTATTAATAGTTGAGTCGCAACCGGTAATAAACAGAACAAGTAATATCGCACTTAAAATCCCCATCGTAAGTATCGTTTTCATTTTTTATAAGGTTTAATTGGTCATCAATATCTATTGGAATGCAATTTGTATTCCTATTGTGTACTGAGAGAGCAAACTTATATATTTGAATGAAAAACAACATTTATTTAAATATTTGTTTTATACCCGGTGGCAGGAGTGTCACAACTAACGGGGCAGTTAAGGGGCAAACTTCAAATTTTTCTAGCTATAAAAGGAGAAAACATAATGAAAGCATTGTCCGTCATTTTGACAGTAATTTTATTTTCTGTCGCAGCAAATGCGCAGGTGAACAATCTCAATTTAAATAATGAGGATGGTGAAACCGGTTTTTTCGATCTGAATCTTTCTACGGAAGGTGCAACAGGAATTACACAGCCATACAAAACCTTTATTGCATTTGTTGGGTTAGGTGTTTCAATTCCAGTGATTGAAGGAGATTTCAGCGATGATTTTTCATCCGGTCTGAATGTTAATGGGGGAGCAGGTTACAGACTGAGTGATGATAAGACGTTAAGATTCGGGTTACAGTATAATAAATTTTCGGGAAAAAGGAATGCACCTGACCTTACAATAACTTCGATAAGAGGCGACCTTGTCTTTGGTAATATGTTCGCAGGTGCTACTAATTTTTACGGTTACGGTGGGATTGGAGTTTACTTCCTGGATATTGCAGGTTTCTCTGAAACTAATTTTGGATTTTCAGCAGGAGCAGGGGCTACATTCAGATTGACTTCAACAGGATCAACATTTGCCTTCGTTGAAGGAAGTCTGGATTATAACGCGAACGATGGCTCAGCAAAAGGGTTTATACCGTTCAAGGCAGGTATAATATTTGTTCCCTAAAAGCTCAAACAAAAAAGCCGGAGCAATTACACTCCGGCTTTTTTACAATTATTTTTTTACTTCACCAGTACCATCTTTTTTGTTTTCATGAAATCACCGGTATGTATAGTATAAAAATATATTCCTGATGTAAGACTTCCTCCGTCGAATGACACCTCGTATGTACCCGGCTGCAGATTCTGTTCGACGAGTCTGCTAACCTCCTGCCCTGTTGAGTTAAATACCTTCAGCGTTGCGAAATCACTCTTCACAATATCAAATTTTATCTTTGTTGTTGGATTGAACGGATTCGGATAGTTTTGTGAAAGAGAGTACTTATCCGGAATATTTGATGATATATTATTTATGGAAACTGTGCCTTCCGATCTTGAAATAAAACCATTTAATCCTATCGCCCAGAGCCTGTTTCCGTTTCTGGCTATTGCAATGTCAAGCACGATTTGAGGAGCGGTATAATCGGTTGTCCAGTTTTCTCCCGCGTTAGTTGTTTTATAAATTGCTGAATTGTTCCGGGATATCCAGAATGTTGATCCTGTTCCTGCTATACTATTAATGCTTGACGAACCGGGAAAAGTAGAAGCCACCCAGTTAGTTCCTCCGTTAGTTGTCTTCATACCGCCGATGCCGCCGGCAAGTCCCACCGATGAATTAAACCATATTGCGTATGAGTACAGATCGGGAGTAGGTTGGGCAGTCCATGTTACGCCGGAGTTTGGAGTATAGTAGATGCGGTTGTTGTTAGTTCCAAACCAATAACTTGTTCCGCTTGCGTAGAGTGAGTTTCTATGTCCGGCCTCCGTTCCAGCCTGAGTCAGAAACACTCCAGATGAATCCCAGGTGGTGCCGTAATCTGCAGTACGCCAGATGGACCATTTACCAAATAAAGGATTGCCGACCATTAGCCCGGAGCCGCCAGGTCCGATCTCTATTGCATTTATATATCCCATAGGTAGATTGAATACTTCAATCCAGGTTACTCCGCAATTTGTTGTTTTCCAGACCAATGCTTCCGTTGAAGTAGATCTGGTAACCAGAGCAGTACATTCATCGATTCCGAAAATATTGTAAACATCATTTACAATCGGAGGACTGCTGGCATTAAACCAATTATCTCCTCCATTTGTCGTTCTTAAAACGGTTCCGCTGGCGCCGCATATCCATGCTATATTATTATCCACCGCGGATACGGAATACAGTTGCGAGGTTGTTCCGGATGTTTGCGGAACCCATTGAGATTGCACTGTTGAAATACTGAAAACAAACACCAGGGCACTTAGTAAAATGGTTTTCATTTTCTTTCATTTAAGATTGTGAAAAGCAGTCAAAAAGGTAAGTTGAGTAAATATATATCTCAAAAATCAAATAGAAAAGCAGAAATTTTCACGAAAAAAAGCCGGGACTATAGATAGTCCCGGCAATAAATTAAAATATATATAAATAATGTCTTATTTTACGAGCATCATTTTCTTTGTCTGTACAAAATCCCCGGCTGTAATTGTATAGAAGTAGATTCCTGATGTGAGATTTGCTCCATCAAAAGTGACTTCATAAGATCCAGCCGTTAAATTCTGGCTGACTAAGTTTGATACTTCCTGTCCAACAGTATTATAAACTTTTAATGTTACAAAGTCATTCTTTGTAATATCAAAATTTATTTTTGTTGTTGGGTTAAATGGATTTGGGAAATTTTGTGATAATGAATACTTATCCGGTGTTGTTGTTGTAATATTGTTGATACTTACTACACCGTCATTTGTGTAAATCGCACCTGTACTTCCAACAGCCCATAGTCTAGTGCCTGTTCTGGAAATTCCCATATCGAGGATCTGGGTAGAACCCGTAAAATCAACTGTGAATGATGCGCCGTTATTAGTGGAACGGTAAATGTTTGTACCTTGTGACATCCAGAAGTTGGTACCGTAACCGGCTGACCCGGTCACGTTTCCTGTGCCGCCAATCGTTGTACTGGTCCAGTTCGTGCCTCCGTTTATAGTACGGATACCTGCTGTACCGCCTGATACTCCGGATAACGTATTGTTAAACCAAATTGTATAGGTGTTTGTCTGAGGAGTACTTTGAGATGTCCAGGTAAGACCTCCATTTGATGAGTAATAAACTTTACTGTTGTTGGTACCAAACCATATGTTCACACCGTTAATGTATAATGAATTGTTCCAGCCTGCTTCGCTTCCTGCCTGAGGAAGATATGCAAGTGTGGAATCCCAGTTTGTTCCGCCGTCGGTTGTTCTCCATAGCGACCATCTGCCGCCGACTGGATCACCCTGCATAAAGCCCGCACCGCTGGAATTAATATCGATTACATTTATAAACCCACCGGGCTGAACGAATACCTGGTTCCAGGTTGCACCTCCGTTTGTTGTTTTCCATACTGTTGCACTTGCGCCTGAATTAGTTACTAATGCTGTACTTTGATCCATTGCGTAAACATTGTAAAGGTCGCCGGCAACCGGAGCTGCACTTACATTTGTCCAATTTGCTCCGCCGTTGGTTGTTCTGATAACTGTACCGGCTCCGCCACAAGCCCAAACAACATTGTCATTAACAACTGATACCGAATATAACGGACTGGCCGTTCCTGATGTCTGCGGTGTCCATTGAGCTTCGGCGGATCTTAAACCAATTAAAAATAATAGCATTACAACTAGAAGTGAAATCTTTTTCATGGTTTTCCCCTTTTATTTTATTTGTATAAAAAAATTTATTGTTCTATTTACAAAAAAACATAAAGATACACATTTTGATTTGCAAAAAGTATTCCATTGCAAAAAAGTACTATTATTATGCACTTTAGTAATTCTTATAGTAATGAATAACTACTTTCCTTTTAGGATGTGTTACATTTTTGAGAATAACTGTGGCATAAAGCCACGCAATAACTTTCTTAATAAGTTAAAAGTTACAACAATATTTGTTATACTTTAGCTATGACTTACGAAGAATACCTGGCATCTCTTGATAAATGGTCAGAGTATCACGGCTTCAAAAAGATGGATATACAGGAAGGACTCGACGTTGACCGTATGTTTTATAAAGAGTCCAACGAAGTCAGCAAAATGGGCATCGTCGATCGCTTTCTCTATATAAAGAAAGTACCTGAGAGTATAGATGCTAACTGGGCACGGCAGTTCTCCTCCGGTCTTTTCGAATACTCCCGGCAATACAAGCAGACTTTCGGACGCTTCTTTCGCTCCATGATGATCGTTAATCCGGTTATGGCGGTTGATACTATATCGCGCGATCTGTATGATTTTATTATGTCGTACTGCCCGAAGCAGTTCAAGTCAGCCGAGTTTCCAGCTGTACTCCAGTTATCTACAAATGACCTGTATTTTTACCGGAAGACACCGTTCTGGGGAGGTTTGTACTATTCGGGAATCAGGCAGAGCACTAACGATTATTTTTCCCCAAAAAGATGGGAGCAAATTTCCAAAGGAGGATAATTGACTTACAACGAGTACTTAAATTCTCTCGACGGCTGGATGGCATACTGGCAATTCGAAAAACGCGACATACCTGAAGGACTCGACGTTGACCGTATGTTTTACCGTGGTCGTGTGGAAGGTTCTAAATTCGGTATGGTAGATACATACTCTTTTGTAAAGTATATTCCCGATAATACAACAGCCGACTTTGCGCAGTCGTATTCGACTAATTTATTTGAATATGCATTCCGTATCCGCTCTGGAGCGCCTGTAGGATTTGGTGCAATGCTTGTCCTTTATCCTCTATTGGTAGTGGATAATATTTCCAGTGAGCTGTACCAGTTCTCTCAAACATACTGTCCCAAGCACTTTGGTGCGTCTGAATTTCCGTCTATACTGTCCCTTGCTGCACAGGACCTTTATTATTATCCATCAACTCCTTTCTGGGGAGCACTCTATTATAACGGCTTTCGTACCGAATCACAAAAATGCTTCAACCCAAAGAAGTGGGCAGAAATATCCGCCGGTTCCCGGCAGTAAAATTAAAAACCCCCGCCCCGTGTCATTCCCGCGAAAGCGGGAATCTAGACCTCGATTTTCGGACGAGAATTAATATTTATTCGGATCACGATCTTGTATCGAATTACAATTCATTTCCCTTCGTGAACCTTTCCCGCCCATCTCGTTCCCAAACTCCGATTTGGGAACGCATCTCTACTCATTTTTTAGTAATTTAAAACAAAAAACAAAAACCCTATGACCAAACGCCGTCTCGGACGATCCGAACTCCATATATCACCCTTCATTCTCGGCACGAATGTCTTCGGACATACGGTAGACGAAAAGACCGGCTTCGAAATTCTCGATGCGTTCCGTGAAGCGGGATTCGAAACGATCGACACGGCTAATTCATACTCTATGTGGGCTCCGGGTAATAAAGGCGGGGAATCCGAATCCATCATCGGCAAGTGGATGAAGGACCGCGGCGCGCGGAAGGAAATGATCATCGCCACAAAAGTCGGGTGGGAGATACCGCCGGACATAAATGGACTCTCACGCGAACAGATAATGTCGGAAGTCGAAAAATCACTCCGCCGTCTGCAGACGGATTACATAGACCTGTACCAGTCGCACCGGGATGACCCGGATACTCCGCAGGAGGAGACGCTTGCCGCGTACGACGAACTGGTGAAGCAGGGAAAGGTACGAGTCATAGGAGCATCGAATTATGATGCCGCGCGGCTGAGCGAAGCAATGAAGATATCAAATGAAAATAACTACCCGAGGTATGAATCCCTCCAGCCGCTGTATAATCTGTATGACAGGGAGGAATATGAACAGCAGCTCGAACCGTTTTGCGTAAGGGAAGAGATGGGTGTGATACCTTACTTTTCCATCGCGAGGGGATTTCTTACGGGGAAGTACAGGGGTGATAATGATACGGGTAAGTCTCCGCGCGGTGGAACCGTACGTGATAAGTACTTCAATGACCGCGGCTGGAACATCCTCTCCGCTCTCGACTCTATATCCGCTGAACATAATTCAACACCCGTGCAGATTGCTCTCGCATGGCTTCTCCACAGGCCGTCGGTAACGGCACCGATCTCCAGCGCCA
>CALGOI010000158.1 GCA_937959065.1 uncultured Ignavibacteriota bacterium
TCATACTAAGTCACTTACAGTATAAAAAATGCTAATTCAGGTATATATTTCTATAGAATAGAGACCAGTGACTTTAGTGAAACTAAAAAAATGATTATCGTTAAATAAATAATTTAGTAATATATTAAATGATTAAAAAACTTAGTTCAGTACTTATAACAATACTTGCTTTTATCTCTTTCACAGGGTTTGGAGGTGATCCTAACTCCGAAATAACTTCAGGCGAATTACAGGAACATATCACTTACCTGTCTTCTGAAAAGCTTGCAGGAAGATTACCCGGTACTAATGGAGATAAACTGGCGCAGGATTACATCATAGAAAATTTTAAATCCTATGGTTTGCTTCCTGCAGGAGATAATGGCTCTTACATCCAGTCATTTGAAATGATTACATCTGTAACCATCGGTAAAAATAATTCTTTTACTGAATTATCTCCGGACGACAGATCATTTACTTTAGGAGTTGATTATACACCATTAGGTTTTTCAACAGATGGCAACTCTGAGGCGACCCTTGTGTTTGCTGGTTATGGTATCAGCGCACCGGAATCCAACTACGATGATTATGAAGGCATTGATGTTAAAGGAAAGATTGCAGTAATAATGAGGTATACTCCTTTTTGGAATGATCCTCACAATGAATCTCTCCGTAATTACGCTCCTTTCATCGTTAAAACTATTGTCGCTAAAGAGAAAGGTGCAGCTGGAATTATTTTTATTACCGGTCCGCAGGATAATGAAACTGATGATTTAGCCGGGCTATCCTTTAATAACGGCTATCCGGATGCGGGTATTCCTATTATCAATATCACAAGAAATACTTTTGATGAGTTGTTCTCATCGACTAGTAAAAACATTGCAGGTATTCAGGAAGAGATAAATTCTTCCGGATCTCCAGCATCATTTGAAACAAATATCAAAGTCAGAATAGAGACAGACGTCGACCCGCAGACTATAACTACAGGTAATGTGGTTGGAATGCTAGAGGGTAATGATCCATCCGTGAGTCATGAAGCAATTGTCATAGGAGCTCATTATGACCACCTTGGATATGGTGAATATGGATCACTTTATTCCGGGACAGACAAAGTCATTCACCATGGCGCTGATGACAACGCTTCAGGCACAGCCGGTGTTATAGAACTTGCTCAAAAGCTTGCCTCTGTCAAGGAAACCCTTAAAAGAGATATTATCTTTATTCTATTCTCTGGTGAGGAAGCAGGATTACTTGGTTCTAACTTCTACACCAAATCGGATGAGTTCGAAAACGCTAACATCGTTGCGATGCTCAATATGGATATGATCGGACGCTTACAGGATAACAAGCTGGTTATTTACGGTATTGGGTCATCACCTATGTGGGAAACAACCATAAAAAATCTCAATAATACATATAATTTCGATATTACTTACACCCAGGGAGGGTTTGGACGCTCTGATCATTCATCATTCTATTCAAATAACATCCCTGCGGTTCACTTTTTCTCAGGTACTCATACTGATTATCATAGACCCAGTGATACTTATGATAAGATTAATGCACCTGATACCGAAAAGATCGTAAAACTCGTTTATGACGTAACAAAAGAAATCGATAATGAAAGGACAAAGCCGGAATTCACGAAAGCCGAAGAAGAAGGGAATGACAACAGGACAATGGGCAATATACGAATCTATGTCGGAACCATTCCTGACTATGCATATGACGGCAAAGGTATGAAGATTTCCGGTGTGAAAGAAGGTGGACCGGCTGAAAAAGGAGGAATGCAGGCAGGAGATATAATTATAAAATTCGGTGAGAAATCTGTCGAAAATATTTACGATTTTATGTATGCTATGCAAAGCTACAAACCCGATGACGTAGTGGATTTCGTAGTCCTGCGAGATGGTAAGGAAGTAAACCTTAAACTGACAATGGAAAAAAGGTAATTCACAATTTTTCGTATTAAAAAAGCCCCGCTTGAATATTCAACCGGGGCTTTTCTTTTAATTAAAATCTGTGTTACATCGCGCTTCGTTTCTCTTTCACTTCTTCCCTGGACTTTCCAATGAATTCTTCGACTATTTCCTGTTCCTTATCATTTCTTAGTACCTCATATTGTGGTGACTGTCTCAGTGCGTGAACTTTATTCATGACAGGAAGATCTGTCTCATGTTCGGGTATATGCTTCGCAAAATCTTTATAGAACTTATTTATTGTGAATTTCACCGGCCAGGCTGCTGCCTCACCAAGAGCGCATATCGTATTTCCTTCGATATTCTTTGCTACTGATACCAGCAGGTCTAAATCGCTCTTTCGCCCCATACCTGCTTCTATCCTCTCAAGCACTCTTAACATCCAGCCGCAACCCTCTCTGCAGGGTGTACATTGTCCGCATGATTCATGGTAATAAAAATGAGTTATCCGGGTTAATACCTGCAGCAAATCTGCATCTTCATTCATTACTATTATACCGCCTGTTCCTATGGCTGAACCTATCTCCTTAAGGCTCTCGTTATCCATATTGATATTCTCACACTCTTCCGGGGTTAACGGTGGCATAGAAGTACCACCGGGTATTACCATCTTTATTTTTTTGCCATCGAGTACACCACCCGCATAATCATTGATGATCGTCATTAAGGGAGTCCCGGACGGCAGCTCATAAACACCGGGCTTATTTACGTGTCCGCTGACACCATACAATAATGTCCCGGGGTGTTTAGGATTTCCTATAGAAGCAAACCATTCCGCTCCGTTATTAATAATTTCCGGAACGCAGGCTAAAGTCTCGATATTATTGATGGTCGTCGGCTGTCCCCATAATCCTTTCTGAGCCGGGAACGGAGGTTTTATCCTTGGGTAACCTCTTTTGCCTTCAAGCGAATTCATCATAGCGGACTCTTCACCGCAGATATATGCACCCGCTCCTTTATACATGTACATATCCACACTGAACTTCGTACCCATTACATTTTTTCCAATATATCCCTTATCATAACACTCTTTAATCGCATCATTCATTATGTTTATCCATTTCCAGTATTCACCTCTGATGTAAACATAAGCAGCTTTTGCGCCCATCGCATAACAAGCAATTAACGCTCCTTCTATAAATTGGTATGGATTTTTCTCGAAAATCTCCCTGTCCTTGAAACTGCCGGGCTCACTCTCGTCACCGTTACAAGCCAGATATTTAACCTTCTCATCACCTTTAGGCATGAAACTCCACTTCAGACCTGTCGGGAAGCACGCGCCTCCCCTACCTCTTAGATTGGATTTCTTTACCTCTTCTATTACATCATCCGGAGACATCTCGCTTATACACTTCTTGAGTGCGCTAAACCCTCCGTTTTTTACATATACGTCGAGCTTATTGAGATCAGGGATGTCTTTTAAAATTACTTTTACCATTAAACTAATTATTGGTTGATGAATACTTCTGCTTTAACTCGTCTATTAAAGCATCTATTGAATTCATGTCTAGATTCTCGTAAAATTCTTTATTATTAACCTGCATCATCGGCGCTGTCGCGCAGCTGCCCAAGCACTCCACTCGCTCTATAGTCACCATTCCGTCTTCGGTTGTTTGCTTGTTTTTAATATTATACTTATTAGAGATATGATCGAAAATCCTGTCAGCACCTCTCAACATGCATGACACGTTAGTACATATCTGCAAATGCACTTTGCCTACAGGTTTCTTGTTGTACATTGTGTAAAAAGTTACAACACCCAGCACGTGATCATACGGCACATCACAAAGCTGTCCGACGTACTCCATGGATTCTTTGGATATCCAGCCGTACTTATCCTGTATCATCCAGAGCAGTGGAAGTGTACCCGCCATTTTTTCGGGAAATTGAGCTAATATCCTTTCAACTTCCTTTAGCTCTTGTTCGTTAAATAAATGATTTGTTATTTCTGAACTCATGTATGAATATTAAAATTTATTTATCTGCTTCACCCATGACAGGGTCAACGCTTCCGATTATCACTACAGTATCAGCAATAAAGCAGTTTTTCATCATTGGAGGCAGCCCTTGCAGGTTGCTGAAGCTCGGGCTTCTGATCTTTAACCTGAACGGATGTCCTGACCCGTCACTAATTAAATAAAATCCTAATTCTCCTTTTGATGATTCTATTGCCTGGTATGATTCACCAACCGGAGGATTCACACCGAAATTGATGATCATAAAATCATGTATCAGCTCTTCCATTTTCGTATAAACCCTCTGCTTTTTTGGAAGCACCTTCTTTGGGTTTAATGTATGTAACTGCCCTTTGGGCATTTTTTCGATACAGTCTTCCAGTATCCTCGCCGATTGAATCAGCTCTTCGACTCTTACATAGTACCTGGATAAAGAATCGCTGGAATTATAAACAGGAATATCGAAATCAAGATTCTCATACACCAGGTATGGATCATCCCTTCTCAGATCGATATCATACCCCGCTGCTCTTACAAGCGGTCCTGTTAAACCATAATTTATACACTCCTCAGGTGCCAGGTGACCAACATTTTCGCATCTGACGATAAAGATCTTGTTTCTCTCAACCAGGTCCCTGCACTCTTGCAGGTTACCGTAAAACTCTTTAACAAATCTTCTGACTGACGTAATAGCGTCATCTGTGATATCCTGGGCAACTCCGCCAATCCTGGTATATGAAGTAGTAAACCTTGCGCCGCAGATAAGGTCATAAATATCTAGTATCTTCTCCCTCTCTCTGATTGCCCATAGAAATGGTGTAATAGCGCCAATATCTATCAATAACGCACCCATCGCCAGTAAATGAGCCTGTATCCTGGCTAACTCTGCAATAATGACTCTTATGTATTGACCGCGTTCCGGGACTTCAAGTTTTAAGAGTTTCTCCACTGCTAACGCATACCCGACGTTATTTGCCATCGGCTGAAGATAATCGAGCCTGTCGGTATGAGGTATGAATTCATGATATGTGGATGCCTCGGCAAGTTTTTCGTATCCCCGGTGAAGATAACCCAGCTCGGGTACACATTTCACAACAGTCTCACCGTCCAGCTTGAGAAGCAACCGAAGTACACCATGCGTTGCAGGGTGCTGGGGACCCATATTAAGCACCATTTCATTATCCAGTGCGTCATCGAACTGCACACTGAGATCATCCGACTCTAACGCTTCAAGTATTCTTGTGCGTTTTATCGATGGGTCGTTTCTCAATAATTTTTCTCTTATCTCTTGTGACATTAGCGGATATAAACTTTATTTGTTCGGTAATGGAATTGATCCGGGGATTCCCATCAATGGGAAATCTTTTCTTAACGGATAGTATTCATAATCCTCAGGCATATACATTCTTCGCAAGTCAGGGTGATTTAGAAAATTTATCCCCATCATATCATAAGCTTCACGCTCGTACCAGTTTGCAGATGTCCAGATCGTTGTCAATGATTCCATCTCCGGATTCTTACTGTCCAGCTTTATCCTGATAAATAGTCTATCTCGGTATTGCGTCGAACGCAGGTTATATACCATTTCAAACCTTTCGTTCTTTTTAAATCTGTCTATACTAATAGCATCTACCATCCAGTTCATACCAATAGCTGGATCATCTTTTAACATATTGCACACATCCAGTACTTCTTCTTTCTTTATTGTTATGTCAGGAGTGCCGTTAACGTCACCAAACTCAACGTTGAAATCCTTCAGCTTTTCTTTGATGGCGATTAGTCTGTTTTCGGTCATAAATTAAGAATTATGAGTAATCTATTAATCAAGTTAAACATTATATTTCTCATTTTAAACATCAAAAAACGGGATAAATTTACAAACTTTCAATAATTAAAAATCAAAAATGAATATACATTGGGTTTATAAAATATTCTACCGTGGAGCATTTTTATTAATTAAATATCTGTTTTTGGATCCTGAATTCACCGATGTTAAAAATTTTTGATATTGATTTATTATTGATTTAAAAATATTTAGACATAAGTCCGAAAACCGGAAATGTAAAAACATAACTTTGTTAACAGAGAAGTTTTTTAGAATTTTTAATCTTGTTCTGAATCATAAATGGCAGTTTAGAAAATTAATTTATACAAATATAGTCCGGTGTCAATAAAACTTCTATTCAAAAAGGGTTATATACGTATATATCCTTAAAAGTAGTTTAAAGATTGTAACTACAATAGAATAATAAAAAAGGTAACCCCGTTCTTCACAGGATTACCTTTTAAAAAGATTTTTCGATAGTGTTATTTTACTAACAGCATTTTCTTTGTCTCTACAAAACCATCCGTGATAATTCTATAGTAGTATGTCCCGCTAGCCAGACCATTTCCATCAAATGTGGATTCATATACGCCAGGTGAAAGGTAGCCTTCATGAAGTCTGGCAACCTCCTGACCCATCATATTATAAACAACCAGTGAAACATTTGTACCCTTTGCTATATCATAACGAATCTTACTAACAGGATTAAATGGGTTAGGATAATTCTGATGTAATGCAAACCTATCAGGAGTGTTTGTACTGATTTGTTGCACTGAATTTGGTCCCTGAACAAGGACATCGTCCAGATAAACAAAAAATCCGGCTGCTGCCATATCGGTATAATATCTGAATCCAATCCAAACATCTCCAACACCGGCTAATGTAGAAAGATCAAGTGTATACTCTGTCCAGTTTCCATAAGTAGAACCGGCAGGCCAAATATAAGAATTTAGATAAATAACCATATTAGATGGAAGAGAATCAATAAAACTAGCCCAAACCTGCATACTGTCGAGCCAGCTTGTTGTACCACCTGTAGCCCAGAATTTTAGTGTAGTTCCTGCTGTCAGCCCTGTAATTCTTTTAGTCACAAGCCAGGCATCTGATATTAAAAATGCTCCATTGGTGTCTGTTCCAGATAACCAACTTACACCTGCTGATTTTAAACTATTGTGCGATTGTGATAATGCACTTGATAATCCGGGAACATTTAAACCGGAATCTCTTACAACCCAATTCCATTCCGGTAATATATAATGGGATGCAGCATTATGAACCGACCATCCGGCAGGGGGTATAGAGTCAGTACCTTCAAAATCCTCATCTATAAATGTCTGAGCATTTACCGAACTTACTGACAACAAAATTGTGAAAATGAAAAGAAAAAGAGGTAATAGTTTTTTCATGTGGTCCTCCTCACTATTTAAATTTTGAATGTTGTTCACTTTAACTTAATGCTCATATTATGGATTATAAAAACATTAAATTAATGTAACGTGAAAGGTAATATTGCTTAAATTTTATTAAAAAAAAAGGAATAGTTTAATAACTATTCCTTTTTTACAGAATAAACTTATAATTTTCTCGAACTTATTAATTCAAATTCGGAGCAACACCTTCAAATTTACCATTTTGTATCTTATCCTGTATCTTCATCAAAGCATTCAATAAATTATCCGGTCTTGGAGGGCATCCGGCAACGTAGGCGTCTACCGGCAGGAATTGGTCTATTCCCTGTACAACTGAATAACTACGGTACATTCCGCCGCTTGAAGTACATGCTCCCATTGCAATAACCCATTTAGGATCAGGCATCTGGTCATAAATCTTTCTTACTACCTTTGCCATTTTATATGTAACAGTACCGGCTACTATCATAAGATCGCTTTGTCTCGGTGAAAATCTGAATGCCTCGCTGCCGAATCTTGCTACGTCGAATCTTGGTCCGGCAAAAGCCATCATTTCAATAGCACAGCAGGAAATTCCCATAGGCATTGGCCATAAAGCATTCTTTTGTGACCACTTAAATAAAGCATCTATTTTTGAAGTTATGAATCCTTCCTTGGTTAAAACATCTTCTAATCCCACTTCAATACTCCTTTTTTGTATTCGTATATAAGTCCGATCGTTAAAATAACTATGAATACCAGTCCTATAATGAACGAGTATATCATGTCGTGTTTTTCCAGGTGGATAAATGATACCGCCCATGGATAGAGGAAAACTACCTCAATATCGAAGACGATAAAACTAACCGCCACCATATAATACTTAACAGAAAACCTGTCCCTTGCAGTTCCGATCGGCTCAACACCGCTTTCATATGTGGATAATTTCTCTTTATTCGGACGGTTTGGACCGAACCATGAAGAGAAATTGATATTAACCACAGCAAATAACAGTGATACTAAAATGATTATAAAAATCGGTATGTAGCTTTCTAACATTCTAATTTTCTTATATACAAATAAACTAAATTTATTTTAAATATTAAATGGATTTTCTTGGCTATAAATCATGCTTCTTCTGATTTGCTGTTTCTAAAATTTAACCTAAAGCTATTGCATACATATCCTGGCACTGTTATATTGCTCTAAAAATAACAATGAAATTTTTTGCACTGGTCTTTCTTTTCATTAGCTTATCAATCAATTCCATGGCACAGGACAACAACGATACTAAATCCGGCGATCCCGAATTTTCCATGAAACAATACTTTTTTGTATTCCTGAATTCCGCGCCTGACAGACCCAAGCTCGACTCTGCTGAAGCTATGGAAATTCAAAAAGGTCATCTCGCTAATATCTCCAAAATGTGGGAAGATGGTAAATGCATCCTCGCCGGTCCCTTCATGGACAACCATAACACCCGTGGAATATTAATAATGGATGTGGCTTCAAAAGAAGAGGTGGAGGAGCTGCTTAAAAATGACCCGGCTATATCAAATGGTTTACTTGTAGCAGAGATCCGTCCCTGGTACGGCCCAACCGGACTGACGGTAATACCAGATTAACACCTGTATCAAAATACGACCCCTCAGGGTCGAAGATGTAAAGAGAATATTAACTATAAACATTTGACCGCTTCGCGGTCTCAGAGTCTTCTATTAACGAGTTGCCATATAAGACCCGGAAACATTTTAATTTTTAACTTTAAACTTCATAATACATCTCTTCTATCAGATCCTTGTACCTGTCTTCTACTACTTTCCTCTTCACTTTCAGAGTGGGGGTAAGTTCACCGGACTCGACCGTCATTGGATTCTCCAGAAATGAAAACTTCCTTACTCTCTCGTGCGTCCCAAGCTCAGCCTGAATTTTCTTCAGGTCTCGTTCCATTATTTTCAATAGCTCTTTATTCTCCCTGAGATCTTTTTCGTTTGTGAATTCTATTCCCTCTCTCTTAGCCAGCGCTTTTAACTCATCATAGTTTGGTACTACAAGCGCTGTCACATACATCCTTCCGTTACCGAGCACGACGGCCTGGTCGAGGTAGTTCAATCTTAATATCACATCCTCTACTTGAGCAGGAGCAACGTACTTTCCGCCGGAAGTCTTAAATAAGGATTTTTTCCTGTCTGTAATTTTCAGATATCCTTCGTTGTCCAGTTCACCTATATCACCTGTATGCAGCCACCCGTTCTTGATAGTCTCTTTTGTTTCTTCCGGCATCTTATAGTATCCCTTCATTACAATATCACCTTTTACAAGTATCTCGCCGTCTTCGGCTATGTCCACCATAACACCCTCCAGCGGTTTACCCACAGTTCCGTACTTATTTTTCTCCGGTCTGTTTACAGCAATAACCGGGGATGACTCTGTCATTCCGTATCCTTCGAGCGTAGACACTCCCACCCCTTCGAAGAACTCCCCGATTTTTTTATTTAATGCGCCGCCTCCCGATACAAAAAATCTTATCCTTCCACCGGTTCTTTCCCTGATCTTTTTGAATACCAGCTTATCAGCCAGCTTCCATTTTAAAGAGCCCTTATTGTTCCAGTTTGTTTCCGCTACTTTCACGCCCCATTTGAACATCTTCTTTTTAAGTCCGTCCGGCATGTCCTCACCGCGCTTTAATAACTTCTGATACATCTTGTCAAGCAATCTCGGCACCATTATCACTATTGTCGGTTTAACCTCAGGCATCTGAACCGCTATAGTATCTATATTCTGAGCGTAATATATTTTCGCTCCCGTAAACAACGCCAGGTAATAGCCTGCTGTCCTCTCATAAACATGGCAGTAAGGCAGAAACGAAAGGAATGCGTCTTTATTGTCGATATTAAGTATTTTCTGGCAGTCCTGTATGTTTGAATAAATATTCTTGTGTGTCAGCATCACACCCTTGGGCTGTCCTGTAGTACCTGAGGTATAAATTATCGTTAGAGTATCCTCCTCCCCAATCTCTTTATCTAGTCTCTCCAGCTCTTTAAAACAATCTGACGGCTTTTTGTGCTCTAATTGTCCTATTAGTTCTGAATAATACTTTACTCCCTCCGCTCTTTCCATCTCGGTAAAATCATCATAGCTAATCACCTCTTTTAGTTCGGGTATTTCATTTTTTATTTTTAAAACCTTGTCGGTAATAAAGGACGATGCAATGAAACAAACTTTTGCACCGGAGTCCTCGAGAATGTATTTTATTTGCTCCGTGCTGAGAGAGGTATATATTGGTACCGTAATTAGTCCAAGGTACATACATGCCAGATCGGTTATAACCCATTCCACTCTATTTGAAGCAATGATAGATACCCTGTCACCCTTCTCCAATCCAAGCTTTCTCAGCTCCTCTATCATACTGTAAATCCTCGATACAAGTTTTCCACGGCTGTAGCCAATGTAAGTTTCCTGCACCTTTGTAAAGAATACTTCCTCTTTGTGATCCAGTTTTGAGAAAACTTCTATAAAATAGGATGTTAATGTCTTTTTTGGATTCATTGTGTATAGGTTGGGGATTTAAACTAGATTTCCTTAAGAATAAGCGAAAAAACCATATATTTTACTGCAAAAATAAATCCTTGACACTTCAGCACTTTTATTCTATTTTGAATGTACTTAATAGCAGTATCTTATTAATAACCATAAAACTTACATCGCGTATATACAACACTTCTACCCTTTAAGACTTTTTATTACCTGAACTAAATTCGTTACCCTGAAAAAGCTAAATAATTTTTTACTTATAACTATCGCCCTGGTGGGAGCGCTGTTCCTGTACTCTTGTGAAAAGGACAGCACCGAGGTAATTGACCCTAATTATTCCGCGCCATCGATATCGAATTTTACCATTACACCGGATACGGTCAATACAACTTCTGCATCTCCGCAGGTCAATTTCACTGTAAGTGCATCCGTTACATCTAATAATTCAATATCATCTGTTACAGCATCGGTTTTTAATCCCAATAATGAAGCAGCCGGAGAGTTTTCATTAACAAGTAACGGCAATGGCACCTACTCCGCTAATATAAGTTTGTCGGGCATACAGTGTCTGCTTGTCGGTAATTACAAGGTCCAGCTGGTTGCCGAGGATGCTCAGGGTTTATTCAGTAATGTGGTTATATTAAATTTGCCGGTTAGAAATACCGCAAACCAGGCACCCGTACTTTCAGGACTGATTGCACCTGATACGATTATTATCCCATCGTCAGGTACTGATATCTATGTTCTTTCTATTATTGCAAACGACCCTGATGGATATTGTGATCTTCAAACAGTTTTCTTTAATTCATTCCTCCCTAACGGGCAGCCCTCATCAGGTAATCCTTTTACAATGTTTGATGATGGAAATATTGAACTTCATGGAGACACTGTAGCAATGGATAGCAGATTTTCTTTAAAAGTTGGAATACCTTCAACAATAACAACAACAGGATATTATGTTTTCAGATACAATGCAACTGACAGATCGGGTGTTACAGCGACCGAACTAGTAGACAGTATTTTAGTAAGATTTCCTTAATTCGAATGACGATAAAAAAATATATATTAACAACTCTCATTATTATATTCGCAGCTCCGGCTTTCGCGCAGTACATCTTTATCCCTGAGTCATACCCGGTAAAAGATTACAACTCGTATGCCCGGTACCATACTAAAAAAGATGCAAACGGCAGAATAGTTGTTACCCCTGTTAACCAGCCATACCCGTCGAGTAACTTCATCACCGACATCATAATCAATGGTGACACGGTTTGGTTCGGTACAGGAAGCGGTATAATGAGAACCACAAATAATTTCAACACTTTTGACTCATACTTCGGGCTTGACCCGTTCTTCGAAGACGATATCTCCGGAATAAATGTTAACTCTAATGTTATTGTTGTCGGAACAGCCATAACGCAGGAAATTAACGAAGAGTTGATACCGACAGGAACAGGCATCAAGGTCTCTACAGACGGCGGAATAAACTGGAATTCGTTCCCTCAGCCTGTCGATGGTCTCGGCGATACTACTATTATGTATGGTAGCAACACTCTCTCAGCGCTTGCAGTCGTTGTACCTGAACAGAATTTGTCTTACGATTTGACCATAACACGCACCGAAGGCGATCCTAATAATTTCACGATCTGGATCACATCCTTCGCGGGCGGACTGAGAAAATCCACCGACTATGGAAATACATGGCAGCGTGTTGTGCTCCCGCCAGATAATCTAGATAGTATTTACATTACCGGAACAGGATATACTTTTTCCGTTAACCCGCTGCAGAATCTGAACCACCGAGCTTTTACAGTAGAAGCACTTAACGACTCTACCCTTTTCGTCGGAACGGCTGACGGAATCAACCGCTCCACCGATTGGGGTAAAAGCTGGCGCAAATATAATTACCAGAATACACCTCATACTGCATCGACGGATGGAGTAGGCGGCAATTTCGTCGTAAATATGCACGTCCAGAATTACACAGCAAACAAGATAATATGGGCTGCTTGCCGTCCTGCTGATGACAACAATGAAAGAAGTTCATTGTCTTATTCCTCGGATGGAGGGTTTACCTGGTTTAACACATTACAAAATGAACCGCCAAATGGTATCGGTTCAAAAGATTCGATAGTTTATGGATTAACAAACAATGGGCTCTGGCGCGCAAATTACGATGAGTTTATCTGGGCTCGTGCCGGTACTATTGTGGACGTAGAAACTAACGACCTTATTACGACTAAGTTGTTTTATGCAGCTAATCACGTCGCCGATACATTATACATTGGTTCTGCTGATGGACTCCTCCGCACTATAGAATTTGGTGAACCATGGGTCGGTCAGTGGAAGGTATTTCGCTCTATACAGCCGATCGACCTCAGCTCCGATATTAAAACTTATGCAGCTCCCAATCCATTCGCTCCGGACGATGAGACCGTAAGGATTTTTTATAAGACGGGAAAGCCAAGCTCAAAGATCACAATTAAGATCTTCGATTTTGGAATGCATCCCGTGCGCACTGTAATTCAAAACGCTACCCGTAATACTCCCGATGAGATATTTACCCAATGGGACGGACTAAACGATAATGGGGTACAGGTAGCTAACGGAGTTTACTTCTACCGCATACAGGTAGATGGAGATGATGAATACTGGGGCAAGATTCTTGTCCTGCAATAATGTTGTTTAAATTTTCGAATTAAATTATTTTCATTTTGATGAGAAAGATTTTATTGACAATAATACTGATTCTTACTTCTTACTCGGCGGCATACTCTCAAGCCGGGGGCTTTGCCGGGACATTTGCACGGCTGGGCTTTGGTGCGAGAGGCCTATCAATGGGAAATGCGATGGTCGGTAATATCTTTGGTGACGTCTCTGGTTACTATAACCCCGCGCTATCTACATTCCAGAATGAGGGAATCGTAAATGTGGGTTATACATTTATGTCTCTTGACAGGCAGCTTAACTTTCTTAATTTCGCAAAAAAAATAGAATTTCCTAACCAGCAGATCAAAGGAGCGGGAATCTCGGTGTCATGGATCAATTCCGGCGTTTCAGATATTGACGGACGGGATAATGACACCAGGCAGATAGGCAATTTCTCAACTTTCGACAACCAGTTCTATCTGGGTACGGGCTTTATAATAAGTGACCAGGTATCGGTTGGAGTGGGCTTTAAATATTATTACTCTAAACTCTTCGATGAAGTAACGAGTACTTCCATAGCTTTCGACATTGGAGCAATAGTCCGCCCGACTCCTAATCTTGCGATTGGACTCGCGGTTCGTGATCTAAACGCACGTAACGAATGGAATACTACTGTCATCTATGGCAATAATTTTGGTAATTCAACAACAGATAAATATCCCACACTAATTAATCTTGGCGGCAGCTACATGCTCCCTAATAACATCGGTGTTGTCTCCATCGAAGGTGAGTACCAGAAAAACCCGACTGTCGAAGATAATTTTGAATTTGTCGATCCTGAAGCTGTTACCCCTGAAGTCAAAGACAATGTCTCATTCAAAGTAGGCGGTGAGCTTTTCCTTACACCGCAAATTAACATCAGAGCCGGGCTCGAAAGAATAGACTTCGGCAGTGATGACGTAATGGGAAATTTAAAACCTTCTCTCGGTGTTGGTTTCTATAAGATGCTTGGAAAAACTACAAAACTCGGGGTCGATTACTCATTCCAGCTTGAGCCATATTCACATGACCCAATTCAAAACATTAGCATTGGATTTAAATTTAAATAATATGAATACGATTAAAATACTAATAACCACTTTTATGATATCGGCATTTGCCGTACCTTCATTCTCGCAGAATGACGGAGCGGGAAATACCGGAATGTCATTCCTTAAGCTTGGTGTAGGCGCTGAATCTATCGCTATGGGTGAAGCTTACTCTTCACTTTCCGACGATGCAACATCAGTTATCTACAATCCGGCTCGTCTCAGCTTCGGTGAGAAAAAGAACCTGACACTGATGCATAATTCATCAATACAGGACCTCAGTAATGATTTCGTCGCAGCTAAGTTCACGTTTGGTAAGCTTGCCGTTGCGATTGGACTTCTTCGTTCAAGCGTTAATGACATTGAGATACGAAGCACTCCCGGGCAATCCGAAGGTACATTTAATTCAGAAAACCTTTCAGTAGGATTGTCCTTTGCTTACAAAATATCGCCTACCCTGGCGGTTGGCTTTACCGGAAAAGCTCTTTACGAAAAGATTTATATCGACGATGCTTCGGGGATCGGTTTTGACATCGGAGGAAGCTATGAAAAAGACAACCTGAGCTTCTCAGCAGTTATTGCTAATTTAGGCGGCATGAACCATCTCCGAAGCACCAGCACTGAGCTCCCAACACTTATTCGTCTTGGTAGCGGATATAAGTTTGCAAAAAACGATTTTAATTTCCGTCTCGGACTTGAAGGATTTAAAGTTCTCGACGGAGGCAGTTTCCATATTCACTCCGGAGGCGAGGTCGGCTACAAAGATTTCATCTTTGTGCGGGCCGGGTACCTCTCGGGTTACGAAAACAGGAGCTTCACTACCGGGCTCGGTTTCAAATATAAATGAATTAAACTCGATTATGCGTTGGTACCATATTCTAATGAATTCGGAACCAGTAATGCGTTCTCCCTGGGTATCAACTTTAATTGATTGAGTATGACTGGCTATGGCTGATTATTTCAATCGGTTTCTAAATTATATTAACGACGGGAAAAATCTATACAGGATATATATTTTTCTCGTCGTTTTTTTATGCGCGGTTAAATTACCTACTCTACTAACCGCAGATATACAGCCCTGGGATGAAGGGATGTACGCAACCCGCGTCCTCTCGATTCATCAAAACGGTGATTTTTTCGACCAGAGTGATCACTCGGTTGGAAGATTCTACTCCGGCTCTCATCCTCCACTGCTAATATGGATAGGCTATATATCCACCCTTATATTCGGAATAAACTCAATCGCCCTGAAAATTATCCCGTTTATCTTCGCTCTTCTATCGGTTCTGTTTTTGATACTGCTTGGTCGTGAGCTATTCGATCAGAAAACCGGAGTCATAGCCGCTATGATTTTTGTCAGCAATCTTATGTTTAGCGTCTTCGCGGAGAGATTCCAGTTCGATATACCGTACGTATTCCTTGTATTGCTCGCATTTTACTTTACAGCGCGCTATCTGAATACGGGTTTAAAAAAATATATGATCTACACAGGCATTGTTTTCGGTTTATGCCTTATGATAAAAATACTTGTAGGTTTTTATATACCGCTCGTTATTTTTGGTTTTTATTTATTTCAAAGGAAAAAGATAAATATTACTCTCTCAGTTATAGTTTTATTTTCAGCAATAGGGATTGCCATTGCTCTCCCCTGGCACATATATATGCTCATTAGCTATGGTAATGATTTCATACAGTATTTTATGGGATTCCATATTGTCGACAGAGCTTTAGTCGGTGTTGAAAAGAATGTAAAGGGTTCCGGGGTATTCTACCATATTAATTATTACCTTAGCATTATTCCGTTTGCTGTTATAGCTTTCATCAGCATGGTCAAAGACATTCGTAATTACCGCTCCCTGGACTGGCAGAAGATCTTTCTCTGGATATGGTTCCTCACGGGACTGATAATTATCTCTGCGTTCAGAACCAAGCTTGAAGTTTACGTCTTCTTTATTCTCGTGCCGGGCTGCCTGGTTATTCCCCAATACATCTTTAATCTCAAAGACGGATTCACAAAAGAAAAGGTTTTACTGGTTGCATTGTTAATATTTAATATCGCATGGTCTGTTACGCTGAAATTCCGCGACAGCTTCAAAGATTACATTGCACATTTAAATATTTTAATTGTACTGTTAATCCTTGTCATTAGTGTTATTTTTGTAGGTATTTTGTCTATATATCTGGCACGTACGAGCCTAAAAAAAGTACTTACCGGATTTGTGATATTGTTCTTTTTGGGATTTAATATCTATTTCGCTTTTTATCCGCATAACTGGCTGTACTTCTTTAAGCTCGAGTCGATTAAAGAAACGATGAACTCCGGCAACAGGACAAATATTCTTTATGTGGGAACGGATTACAAACATAACCCGCAGTTCAGCTTCTATTTCAACGGGCTTAATATAGGGTGGAATAAAAGCAATTATACTTATGACTTCATAGACACCCATGAAGGTTTTGACAAAGTTAAGAATAAGATTAATTCCCTGGGAAAAAATAACTATTATATAATTGTGGAAAAGGATAATGTTAACCGAAGTGAATACCCCGATTCAAAAGAATTTATCCCGGGCAATGTCTTGCTAATTAAAAAGGAACCCGGTTACGAGCTTTACTCTAATTGATTTATGTTTTACTGCGAAAAAATAAATATTAATGAAGACCCCGATTGGAAAAAGTTTTTAAAGTCCAATTATAACCTTTTTTTCGATCCGGAATTTCTAACGTATAATGATGTTTTTGGCAAACGTATAAAATGGCATCACCTTAAATTCATCGACAGCAAAACAAAACAGCCTGCTGCTCTTTTGACCGGCTGTGAAAGAACTGACGTTAACGGGAAGACATTTATTTCATCGAACGGTGCCAGCTTCGGCGGGTTCATCTGGAATGAGAAATTTGATCTAATCGACTATAACGAAATTATACGCACCTTCCGAAAATATATTAAAGCCGAGGGTTTTTCACGTATCATATTGCGAAACCAGCCGTTCATATACCAGAAAAATCCCAACGAGGAATATGAATATGCCCTTTTACACGAAGGCTTTTCGATTACAAAGAACTCAATTACAAATATTGTCGATCTGACACATTTTGAATTTGAAAAGTTGTCGAATCCAAAAAAACGATCTATCAAAAAGTCAGATACTAATATCGAAGTTAAGATACTCGATGCGGAGTTAAACGAAGAGAATTTTAAAGAGTACTACTCCGTTCTACTGGAAAACCGTCAGCTTAAAAACGTGACACCGACTCATAATATGAAAGAACTTATATACCTGAAGAATACTCTCCCTGATAAAATTATTTTATTCTATGCGGAAATTGATGGTGTTACTGCCGGCATTTGCATTCTATTCAAAATTAAGGAAGATGTAATTCTTAATTTTTATATGGCAACAAAAGAAGAGTTTAAACGCGCGCGGGTATCAGATCTCATTCTTTTCAAATCTATTGAGTGGGCTAAGAAGAACGGTTTTCGTATCTATGACGTAGGTACATCCAATATAGGCTATAAATTCCTTGAGGGTCTTTTCTCTTTTAAAAAGAAATTTATGGCAAGCGGTTTCCTCCGCAAAACTTATGAACTTTATATGAGTAGCAAATAAAATATTATAATTTGAATATTAAAAACAAAAGAATATTACTTACAGGAGGTGCGGGTTTTATAGGAAGTACCCTCGCGTCAAAACTCCACAAGGATAATGAGATCCTTATATACGACACCTTTCAGAGAGATTCACTGACGGAGAAGAAACTTCCGTCGAAAAACATCAAAACCGTTAACGGCGACGTGCTTGATCTACAATTGCTGACAAAATCAGTTGAAAACTTTAAGCCGCAGATCGTTATTCACCTAGCCGCTATTGCCGGTATCGATACCGTTATACTTAATCCAATTAATACAATGGAAGTAAACATGGTCGGAACGCTGAATATATTGAGAGCGCTGGAGAAGTATTCATCAAATCTCGAACGCTTCCTCGATTTTTCCACAAGTGAGGTACTCGGCGCTTATGCGTATAAATCTACAGAACAATCAAGCACTAACTTTGCCCCGGTTGGTGAAGCCCGCTGGACTTACTCTATTAGCAAGGTTGCAGGTGAGCACTTGGTCCATAGTTATTACAAAGTTAAAGAGTATCCCTGCGTGACTATCCGCCCATTTAATATTTACGGCCCAGGGCAGGTTGGTGAAGGTGCGATTCAGATCTTCATAAAAAACGCGGTAAAAAATAAAACCATTATGATTCACGGTGACGGCGACCAGATACGTTCATGGTGTTACATAGATGACATGCTGCAAGGTATCGAGCTTTGCCTCACAAAAAAGAAAGCCGTCGGGGAAATATTTAATATAGGAAATCCGAAGGGAACTGTAACTATATCTTCTCTGGCTGAGAAGATAATTACTCTTTGTCCTACTAAATCAAAAATTAAATACGTTCCAAAAAACTATGTGGATGTTGAATTAAGGATACCAAGTATTAGCAAAGCGCAGGAGCTCCTCGGCTTCGAACCTAAGGTCGACCTAAACGAAGGCATTAAGCGAACTTTTGAATGGTATAAAAAGAATCTTAAATGAAGTTTTTCTTCCTGGCACATGGCGTCGTAAGCTATGAATGCCTTAAATATTTGCTGCAAAACGGTTACAAGCCGGCATTCGCGGTTACTCATAAGAGTCTCGACTATGACCGCCTTAAGAATTCATTTTATGAACCAATTGCAGCCCTGGCTAAAGAGCATTCCGTTCCCCTTTTCGGTGTAGGAAAATTAATCGAGCTGAAGGACTCTATCCAAAAAACCGATATCGGTATCTGTGTCGGATTTATGGAAATTATTAATAAAGAAATATTGGATGCTCCTAAAAACGGAATTATAAATGTTCATGGAGGTAAGCTCCCACAATACCGCGGACGTGCTCCTATCTCCCGCTCAATTATGAACGGAGAAAAGTTTTTCAATCTTACTTTGCACAAAATGGATGAAGGCGTCGATTCAGGACCCGTATGCCTGGAAAGTGCAATCCCCATAACGGATAAAGATGACATCGTCACACTTTCAGCAAAATGTGCGGCGGAAGCCGGTCCGCTCGTCGAAAGATTCTTTGAAGCTTCGAACCGGAATTCCCTGGATTGTACCGAGCAAAACCTGCTTAAGAATTCAAAACCTTATCGGTCTATCACCGAAGAAGAAAGAAAGATAGACTGGTCCTGCAGTTCACGCACCATATTTAATTTAATACGTGCATTGATTCCGCCATTCCCCGGGGCGTACTTCGAATACAATAACAGTAAATTTATTGCTTTGAGAGCTGAACTTCTTCTTGATAATGAAGTCGGCGAACCCGGTAATGTACTTTTGGTTGAGGATAATTCTCTTGTTATCAAATGCGGTAATGGCTCTTTGAGCATTACATCTGTGTCAGATGAGAACTTGAATCCCGTTTCAATTATTAATAACTTCCACAAAGGAGATAAGCTGCAATGATAATTGATTCTCACATACATATCGGCAAATGGAGCGATATATTCTTCAATTATTCTTCCACTGTTGATGAAGCAATTTCCGTTATGAAATCATCAGGTGTTGAAGCCGCTCTTGCAATGCCGACGGATGCCACTCCTAATTCTGAGCTTTTCCCTCAGTTGGATATGAACCCCGATTTTAAATTTTATTATATGGCATGGATAGATCCCGAGGATACCGAAATTGATACTTTTCTCGAGTTACACATAGACAGCATCTCGGCATTCAAAATACATCCATCCATTCAGAGAAAAAGAATGAGTGACGATGCGTATGATAAATACCTGCAATTAGCTTCCGATCAAAAAAAGCCCGTCATCGTACATTGCGGACGCTGGCAGGAGATTGCCAGTTACAAATTCCCGC
>CALGOI010000159.1 GCA_937959065.1 uncultured Ignavibacteriota bacterium
CATTTCGACGACTAACGGAAATATATTTTTCCAGACAGGGACTAACAAAGAAATAAATATGTTCCTCATACCTGCAGCAGGAACATTGAATTTACCGGCATTCATTCAGGAATTGTTCGGATTCCCGAATGATGTATGGATAGTGAATTATAAGAAGACTAACTCCCAGGGAGTAACAGAAAATATGGTACTGGCTACGGTAGTCCAGACTAACCAGACTATGGGAATTTCCAGTATCCCGGGCTTCAGCAGCAGGGTAATTAATCTATCCAAATTTTTCGCAAATTGAGTAATTTAACTGCATTGCGTAAATTAAAGGATTAATTTATATTTGTCATTCGTTTGGATTTGCTTAAAATCCAAATATACTGAACGGTAGCTCAATGGTGGAGCATTCGGCTGTTAACCGAAGGGTTGCGGGTTCGAGTCCCGCCCGTTCAGCAGAGAAATCGCCCCGAATTTTAGGGGCTTTTTTAATTTGAGACCCGGTTTTCTTTCTTGAAGTCAATGACTGAATTTCCCAATACATCGGGATTTATTATTAATTACTTTTTTAATAAATTCCGTTTTTAGGGTAAAATAAATTTTATTTGATATGCCGATTAGACTTGGGGATATAGCTCCGGATTTTAAAGGAAATACAACCAATGGTGTTATAAGTTTTCACGATTGGATAGGTGATAGCTGGTGTATACTATTTTCTCACCCGGCTGATTTTACCCCGGTTTGCACAACAGAAATTGGTGCAGCCTCGAAACTCGAAGAGGAATTTAAGAAAAGAAATACTAAAATTATAGCAATAAGTATCGATACTCTTGGTTCTCACGAGATCTGGATAGATGAGATCAATAAAACTCAAAATACTGAAGTTAGTTTTCCTCTCATAGCGGATGAAAATATGGACATTGCACTTTTGTATGGTATGATACATCCCGATGCTCCGGACAGTATGACCGTACGTTCGGTGTTTATTATTGATCCCGACAAAAGAGTAAAATTAATGCTGGCATATCCTGTTGCTGTTGGCCGTAATTTTAACGAAATTTTGAGAGCGCTGGATGCTTTACAATTGGCTTATAACTATCCTGTTGCAACTCCGGCTGATTGGCAATATGGAGATGATTGTATTATTGCAGGAACTGTTCCCGATGAAGATATTCCAAAGCTTTTTCCTAAGGGATCTAAAACTATTACTCCTTATTTGAGAATGACTCCACAACCGAATAAGTAAGAATAACCAATTTTACTTCATTGCTAATTACTTAATAGGGCAGTATTTTTAAAGTGTATTAAACGGCGGGTGTAGCTCAGTTGGTAGAGCGTCAGATTGTGGCTCTGAATGTCGCGGGTTCGAGCCCCGTCACTCGCCCAAATCTTTCTGTTATAATGATAATACACTGAATTATCATACATTCCTTTTATTCATTGAAAAACAGCACAATTATCTATAGTTTCACAAGTTACATCCACTTCTATTTTTATTAATTAATAATTTTATGCCCGAAAACGAAACAGATAAAGATGAAGTAACTATCAGCCGTGAAGACGACGATGATGTAGATTCAGAAGAGGAGCAGGAAGAGGAAGAGGAAACTACCGACGAGGAAGTCCTCTCAGATGAAGAGCTCGCTCAGAAGAAGAAAGATTTCGAGACCGAAGCAATGCCTCACATTAATCTTCTCCACAATTATGCTTACAGAATGACAGGAAATCAGCTCGATGCTGATGACCTGGTCCAGGAGACATATCTGCGTGCATTTAGATTTTTTCATAAGTTTGAAAAAGGAACTA
>CALGOI010000160.1 GCA_937959065.1 uncultured Ignavibacteriota bacterium
GTTTGGACATATTTGGATCATAATCATGAATGCTCGGAATAACTTTTCTCACACTTAGTCTTTTCAGAAAATCATAAACAGGGTCATCGAGTGATACGTTTTCGACCTGTGCATTGGCGGAATATACCAATGCAAACACTAAGAAAATCAATGTAAGGATTTTTTTCATTCTGACTTTATGATTATGTTTCCTGAAGTTGAATCTACTAACTCACTTTTCAGTTTATCAAATTTCGATTTCCTGATACTGCAGTTTAATTTCACTTTCTCTCCGGACTGATTCTCTATCACCTTAACCCCCTCCCTTTCTAGCATGTTCATAATTACATTCAGTTGATTGTATTCAGACTCTATTGTGAAATTCTCTTCAATAAACCTATCTATAATTTCAGCTTCTTTTAAACATTCCTCCGCTGAATCAAAAAATGCTCTTCTGAGACCGCCTACTCCAAGCTTAACACCGCCAAAATACCTGGCAGTAATAATCACAATATCTGTTAATTCATACTTATCTATCAAATCCAATATAGGTTTCCCGGCTGAACCGTTCGGTTCACCATCATCCGAGTACCTGAAATTATCTTCCGTCAATCCAAGCCTGTAAGCAAACGGATGATGAGCCGCGTCGTGATACTGCTTCCGTACATTATCTAAAATCTCCTGAAATTTCAATTGAGAATCTAATGGAAATGCATTTGAAATAAATTTAGACTTCTGAATCTTTATCTCGCCGCTTACCGGCTTTTTAATGGTCCTGTATGAATCCCTCTCATTCAAAACCGGCCTTATTTAACCCACCCCTGCTCTCCTATCAAGGGGACAAATTGAAAATTCTGGAATTTCTTAGCTTTGTACTTTGGCTCTCCGTTTTCATCATCCGTTCTCTGTATAAGCATCATCTCCTGCATGTTTTGCGTACCAACCGGGATAACCATCCTGCCGTTAACCGCCAGCTGTCTTACCAGCGATTTTGGTACCTGTGGACCGCCTGCGGTCACTATAATCTTGTCAAAAGGAGAATGAAGTTCCCATCCTTTCGTACCGTCACCTGTCTTTATCCTAAGTTTATACCCTAGTTTAGTGAGAATATCCTTTGCTTTTTCTGCAAGATGATCGATCCTCTCTACAGAATACACATCCGCTCCGAGTTCACATAAAACCGCTGCCTGGTATCCGGAACCTGTTCCAATTTCCAAAACCTTATCCCCCTTCTTTATATCGAGAAGTTCCGTCATAAAGGCAACTGTATATGGCTGGGAAATCGTCTGGTTTGAATTTATTGGAAGCGCATGATTTACATAGGCAAATCTGTGCATGTCTTCATCTAAAAACTCCTCTCGTTTTACTTTTCCTATCGCGTCGAGAACCTTCCTGTCTTTTATTCCTTCCTTCTCAAGCTCTTCTATCAGCTTTTGCCTTTGTGCAGAAAACAAATTACTCATTCCACAGTATCATTTATTTTTTTCTTCACCTGCTTGTTCCTTTTCTTCCTTCCCTTTTTGATCGTCTGATGGATCATTAAAAATAGATTTTATGGAGGACTGAACAGTCTCCGTCTTCATTGCTTCCCTTAATTTCCTTGCCAGGTCTTTTGCGTCTTCACACGTATAAAGCTTTCCATCCTGTGCCATAGAGATCTTGCTCGTCTCTTCGGAGACTATTATCGCGATGGCATCGGATATTTCAGAAACACCAAGCCCTGCTCTGTGTCTGGTACCTAGACGCTTGTTCTCTACCATATGAAGTTCGGATAACGGAAGCAGACACCTTGCAGCTTCGATATTATTATTCTCGATTATCACTGCTCCATCGTGCAGTGGTGATGTAGGATTAAAGATTGAAATTAATAATTCGGTATTTATCTTTGATTGGATAAGCTCCCCGCTCTCTATGATATTCTTTAAACCGGTCGTTCGCTCCATTACGATTAATGCTCCCCATTTCTTCTTCTGGAATTCCACAACGGCTTCCACTATCTCTGAAATATTCTGCTTTACCTCTGTCTTTGTAAATATATCCGATACCCTGGTCTTACCGATTATAAGAAGTAATCTGCGTATCTCCGGCTGGAATAGTATAATAAACGCAATAACCCAGATATCCGTTAAACGGCTCAGTAACCACCCAAGTGCCTGCATATTGAAAAACTGGGCTATAAACGATAATCCAATGATTAGAAGTAATGCAAAGAAGATCTGAGCGGCAATAGTACCGCGCATTATAGTGTAGAGCTTATAAAAAACATAGGTTACTATCAGAATATCGAGGATATCTATCAGACTGATAGTTAAAAAACCTATTTTAAATAATTCCATTAATTTCTTATAAGTATCTTAAGGGCAGTATCTGAAGTTAAACAATTTTACGCAGTATTTAAATATATTTTCAGTATCTTAATTTTATAACTACTATTATAATTTCATTTAATTTGTTACTTATCTTTCTTAGATTACCGAAATATGAACGAGACCGAGATAAATAACGAAAATACTCAAAACGAAAGCCGCCAGGACGAAAAAGCCTATATCCCCAAATCACGTGAGTACTACGCAAAACTCTCAGACTACGAAGGCCCGCTGGATATCCTTCTTCACTTTGTACAGGAAGACGAACTCAACATCTACGACATTCCTATCCGTAAGATAACAAGCGATTTTCTTGGCTACATTGATTATATGCAATCGCTCGACATTGAATTAGCAGGTGAGTTTTTGTTAATGGCATCCGAGCTAATGAAGATCAAAGCAAAAATGTTACTTCCGAGGAAGTTCGACGAAGAGACCAACGAGTACGAAGAAGACCCGCGAATGGTTCTTGTTAGAAAGCTTCTTGAATACAAGCGGTTCAAAGATGCATCCGAAAAGATCAACCACCTCGTTCACGAAGCACAGAAACAATTCGACCGCGGTTACAATAAGCAGGATCCGAAAGAGTTCGAAAGTAATGAAGAGATCGATTACAGTCTAAAAAATCTCACTATACTCAATCTCATAAAAAGCTACAAAAGAGTTCTTGAAGGCATCAGGCCGGTGGTAATTCACCCTATCGAAACTCTGGATATAACTCCTGAAACTCAGAGAGACTTTATCATAGATGCGGTGCAGCGTGAGGGAAGAGTAGAATTCGTAAAGTTTATCGAAAGCCTGGGAAGTAAACTCGAGATAGTTTGCACTTTCTTATCCTTATTACAGCTTGCGCTCGAAGGATTTATCGAAATTGTTGTCAATAAAGACAACTTATCTGATTTTTATCTGCAAAGAAAAGAAAATACACTTATAACTCCCGATACAATTTAATGTCAGCTGAAATAAAAAATATAATCGAATCTGTCATCTTCGCTTCAGAGGAAGAGATTGCACCGAAGCAGCTAAAGGAAGTCCTCGACAGCTTTGAATTCAAAGTGAGCACAAACGATATCGAAGATTATATCGCAGATCTCAACAAAGATTATCACGATTCACACAGAGCTTTCAAGATCATAAAGATTGCAGGCGGATACCAGTTCTCTACTAAACAGGAATACGCTAAATTCATCGGGAAGCTCTTCACGGAAAGACAAAAAAAGAAGCTCTCCCCATCCGCGC
>CALGOI010000161.1 GCA_937959065.1 uncultured Ignavibacteriota bacterium
CCCCGGGATTCAGAAATATATTGATGAAAACGAGATTATTCTTTCTGAGAGACTGGGAATAACATACCACAATTCACCTCAGAAATATCTAATTAATTACGGACTGCCGGATGAAATAAAGGAAATAGTGAAAGCCGGAAGTTCTAATTACACTCTTTCGTCGGTCTTTACGGGAGACGGGTATGAATCTCTTAAGCTTGAAGTACCATCAAAATCATATACGAAGATTTTCTATTTTAAAAATGACCGGTACATTTCACCACTTACCTTTCATACAAGGAATTACACTGAGAAAGAATCGATTTACTTCAGGTTGCTGATCGATGATACGACTTACTTTAACGAGTACTCCATAAAAAAACTTGATGAATATGTGGACGAAATGATGAATGTGATGAATTTTACCTCTGCAGAAAGAGAAATACTCATTAACGAGAAGCTGCTGTACATTTTATGTAAAAATGAGGACGAGATAAAAGATTTAACAGGATATGCCTCACGAGGAATATATATTGTCGCATATGACGCCATAGTGTCGGTTTATAACTGTCACTATCACGAGGTAGCCCATGCTTTGATGAATTACAAAATAAAGACCGACATTAAAGCGGAATTACTGTTCTTTCTCGAGGGCTTTGCAGTAGCTTCCGGTGGAAGGGGTGGTGAACATAAATGGGTAAATTTGGAACTTGGGAATTTCTTGTTGGCCTCAGGGTTCATTAATTACGAGAGTATTTTCCCGAATGGAGGATTCATAAGCGAAGATGCTTCGATCTCGTATAATGTATCCGGATTTTGTAATAATTATTTAATAGATGCGCGCGGGTTTAATGAATACCTGGAGCTTTACAAGAAATATTCGGGCAGCCATGATGAACTGGATAAAGTTACTCCATCGGATTTGAATTTTATCAAACAGGATGAATTTAAAAATTATCTTTCCATATACGCTCGGAATAAGCCGGTAATGGTAGAGTATCCGGCAATTAATCCCCCGGTTATTAATTCGAAGGAAGGTGTCGCTACCATTTATACTGATGACAGGTATTATCATTTTAGAATAAATACACCGTTTTTTCTCTCGGATAGTGAACCAGTACAGAATTATGTCAGTAAAAAGTATGAGGAACTGCTCGATGGCAGAGATTATGAAGGGGAGAAATATTATATTACTGCTAATGAAGACGAAGTAAAGATCTATAATCTTTATACAAATGAAATGTTATGTCTGTATTCAAAAGGTTTCTCTACGGAAGGGAAGCCGGTTAAGCATGCAGACGGGTATTTTGAATTTTATGTCAGAAAGGATATTTTTGATGAAGATCTATCCGGTTTAAATATTACTTATTAATAATGATCATTGCTTTAATATTAAGTTTTTTGTTCAATGTTTCCGATACCTCCTTTGTAAAAGACAAGGAGCTCGGCGGGTTCACGAATGCTGTTTCAATGACTGTCGACGGCAAGGGGTTTATTTATGTTCTGGATAAAGACAGGAATGAGATATTTAAATTGGATTCAAACCTTAACTTGATCAAGAAAGCAGGCGGCAAGGGATGGACAGCAGGTTTATTTGATTCACCTACATATATAGATGCTTCTTCAGGACTGGACATTATAGTTTCGGATGGAAACAATTACCGTGTACAGCGGCTCGACCTTAACCTGGCATTTATTTCCGAACTAAAAACAGACCAGCCGACATTTCTCGAAGAGTACCAGTTCAGGACACCAATCGCAACGATAGTAGTGAATGCTTCCGATCTTTATATAATCGATGACGAAAATAAGAGGGTAGTGATCTTTCCGAGAGGGTTCGAGCCGTCTAACTCATTTGGTGGGTTTAATTCTCCTAAAGGCAGGCTCACAGAGCCGGTTAAAATTGCTAAAGACAGTGATAATCTTATCTATCTGCTGGATAAAGCAACTAATTCTATAAAGGTTTATGATAATTTCGGAACGTATGTCAAAGAAATAAAACCGGATAATGTACTTTCCTTCTCAATTTACAGCGGTATAGTATATATTTTCGACGGCAGCAGGGTATTTACTTATAGCATCAATAGCGGTTCTTTCCTCGAAATAGTAGAGCTGGAAACACCTGCTAACAAGAGAAATATCACAGATTTTCTTGTATATAATTCAAATAAGTATTTATTATTAGAAAAAAATAAATTAAGTTTATTGATTAATAAATAATACGGGTAAAAGCCGTTTTAAATTCAAGTAAAGGAGTTTATATGTCAAGAGGTTTAAATAAAGTAATATTGATCGGGCATCTGGGGAAAGATCCCGAATTGCGTTATACCCCAAACGGTACAGCTGTGTGTAATTTCTCGCTGGCTACTACAGAGAAGTACAAAGCTGACGATGGTAATTGGGTCGATAAAACTGAATGGCACAACATAGTTGCGTGGAGGAAGCTTGCCGAGACATGTTCCAACTATCTAAAAAAGGGGAGCAAGGTTTATCTTGAAGGAAAGCTTACTACTGAAACATACGAAAAAGATGGCGGGGAAAAGAAGTATTATACCAAGGTAGTCATCAACAGCATGATAATGCTTGATAGCAAAGGCGGCGGCAGCGCAGGTTCCGAGAGTTCAGGCAGTTCACAGGAGACAGAGCCTATGACTGAGGAGAACGACGACGATCTTCCATTCTAGTAATACATAAGTTTCATACAGAATACACTTCCGCCGGATTTGATAAACTCGTTTGTATTTAATTCGATGATATCAAAACCGGCGTTTTGTATTTTAGCCTTAAAATTCTTTGCGCCTTTCTGAACAATAACATTCTTACCATCCGGGCAGTGACAATTGCACACAAAGTACTTTAGATTCTCAGCGTGATCAGCTTCGATTATGGTATCGAAATGGGATGCGATCTTTTTTAAACTTTCGATATCAAAACCGCTCCTGTCCACGACAACTGTATTTGTATTTAGAATTGAGAAACACGTATCCAGGTGATACAGAGACGGGTCGGTAAGGTTCAATGTTACAATGTGGTAATTTGTGTATTCGGAGATGTATTTGTAAACTCCGGCTTCTGTACGCATACCGATTCCCCCGAATATTACTTTCTTATCGTAATCCATTATGGCATCGCCCATAGATTCGAAATGTTTTACGTCATCACTTAGTTTAATTACACCATAACCCTGCTCTTTAAAGAAATCTTCAAAGAAAGGTACTTCAGCCTTTCGCTCTTCATTTCTCATCTTACTTAGTATCACTTTCTTGTTACCATTGCTGTCGATAAACGGGAACGACTGGTTAGCAGTAAATACCATATCGACAAGGTCTTCTCCCGGTTCAATTAAATTGACTTCAAATCCCAGCACGTCGTAGGTATCTTTTAACATATTCCACTGCTTGAGGGCAGTTTGCCTGTTTACTTTGTTCTGGTTTTTTATCATGAACTTATTGCCAATGTAATTCACATCGAAGTACTTTGGCTCGCACATTAAAACTTTTCTCGGGTATGTAGTGTTTTCCATAATAGTTGATAATTATGATACAATATATTTATGTTAAGATTTGAAAAAAGTGTAATAATAAATTGCTCACTCAGAGAATTATTTGAGTTTCACACTGATGTAGATAACCTTATACACCTGTCGAAGTTCAGGGGAATGCGTGTTAAGCTGTTAAAAGCTACCCTGCCTATAGCAAAGGGGAGTGAACTCCTGCTAAAGGTAACCGGTTTTGGCATTTATAGAACAAAATGGCATCTGCGTGTTACAAGCTTCAATCAGCCCGACAGTTTTACCGATGAAATTATTAAAGGCCCTTTTAAAACCTGGAAACACACTCATAAATTCGAAGATACCGGTACCGCATGCAAGATGACTGATATAATCGAATATGAAATGCCGTTTGGATTTTTGGGAGATATATTCCGAAAACTATTTTTCAAAAGAATGTTGAATGATTTGTTTGATTTTCGCCATAAACTAACCAAAAAGCTTCTCGAGAAGTAGTTTATTTCTATTTCTACTTAATCTTTTCCCGATATTGATTAAATTCATTTAAAAAATTAGATAATAATGTACGAATTCATTCAATCTGAGAATAAAGATTCGGTTTTATGGCTGACATTCAACCGACCTGACGTATACAACGCTTTTAATGAAGGTATGTTAATGGAGCTGCAGGATGCATTTAAGAAGGCGGCGGAAGATGATAACGTGAGGTGTGTTGTATTGACCGGTTCAGGGAAGGCATTTTGTTCAGGTCAGGATCTGAAGGATTTCAACGAAAAGAAATCGACATTTAAAGAAGCGCTGGATAAGAAGTATAACCCCCTCATCAGGCAGATAACTTCACTCCCAAAACCCGTTATCTGCGGGATAAACGGTGTTGCCGCGGGAGCGGGGTTGTCAATTGCGTTGGCTTGTGATTATAGGATAGCTGTCGAGAATGCTACATTGATCGAGATATTTATTAATGTTGGATTAGTACCCGACAGCGGTTCGTGTTACACACTTCCTAGACTTGTCGGATATGCAAAAGCTTTCGAAATGTGCACCACTGCTGACAAAGTTTCAGCAAGGGATGCTTTAAAAATGGGAATTGTAAATAAAGTGGTGTCAAACGGCGCAGTACTTAATAAATTGCTCGATGTAACTTCGAAAAGATATGCATCGATGCCAACCAAAGCTATCGGAATGATAAAGGAAATGCTTTTCAGCTCCTTTAACTCAAATCTTGATGAAATCCTCGAAATGGAGAGTAAATACCAGGATATTGCAGGAAATACAGAAGATTTTAAAGAAGGTATAAATGCCTTCCTGGAAAAGAGAAAACCGAAATTTTTAGGGAAATAAGTGTGTTATAGATAGGGAACATTACCTCTTAGTAAATTGTATAAAAGGTAATTTTTACATAATTTAGTATAGAAATTATGAGAAAAGACGATATACTATGAAAAAAATTTCAAAAAAACTCAAAGAAAACTCAGCATTCTATTCATTTATCGTATCTTTGCTATTTCTGGTGTCGGTTTCTGTTTTTTACAGCTGCAGTGCTAATATTTTCAGTGAACAGGATGATATTGCAATTGGCCGGGATATTGATAAGCAGATTAAGTCTAATCCTCAGCAATTCCCAATGCTCCAGGGACATCAGGATATCAAAGATTATGTAAGTGGAATAGGTAAGAATATACTTACCAAATCAAATTATATTAAATACGAAAAGATCTTTCCCTATACTTTTCAGGTAGTGCACGATACAGTTGTA
>CALGOI010000162.1 GCA_937959065.1 uncultured Ignavibacteriota bacterium
CAAACTTATCAACTGCACTCACTAATTGATAATATCCTATATAAGGAAAAAGATACGGTTGCATAACTGCTATCTTGAGTTTACTACTTTCCTGCAATTGGTATTTTAAATGACAACTTTTCTTCGGAAACTTTATCCAGTTTTGAAGATATTTCTTCAGCTTCTGCCATAATATATTTAATCAAACTACAAATCTGCAAAATATCTTCTTTTGTTGTTGCAGTTCCTGTCGGCAAGCTAATAACTCTTTCAGATTTTGACTCCGTAACCGGGAGGAGATACCCCGCATGCGGGTAATAAGACTTGTATGGTTCCATTTTATGACAACCCGGATAGAAATACCTTCTGGCCAGGATATTTTCTGCATGAAGTATTGAAACAATTTGATCCCGGGTTAGTTTAGTTTTAGTGGTATCAATTTCAATAATAATATACTGGTAATTACAGGACTCTTTCTCATCATACTCTATCAATTGGACTCCATCTACCCTATTCAACTCTTCTTTATATATATCATAATTCTGTTTGTTTATTTCAATGAATTCATCAATGCTTTCGAGGGAAGTTAACCCCATTGCTGCACTTATCTCAGACATTTTACCATTTGTGCCTATATAGATTACATTATCATGTCCGGCAAATCCGAAATTTGTCATTAGTTTAATTTTTTGGGCAAGGTCATCATTATTGGTTGCTATTGCTCCTCCCTCAAAAGTATTCATAAACTTTGTTGCGTGGAAACTAAATACTTCAGCATCACCGAAACTCCCTACCATTATACCGTTTCTTGTGACAGAAAATGCATGAGCTGCATCGTATATAACTTTTAAATTTCTTTTTTTAGCTATTTCTTCTATTGCTTCAGTATTACAGGTCCTGCCCCATGTGTGAACACCGATTATACCTGAAGTCTTTGGTGTAACCATCTCTTCAATACAATCCGGCTGAAGATTGAATGTATTGGGATCGATATCCACAAAAACCGGGGTCACTTCCTGCCATTGAATAGCATGCGCAGTCGCAACAAAGGTAAATGAAGGGACAATAATCTCGCCTTTTAAGTCGAGCGCTTTAATAGCAATTTCTAAAGCTAAAGTACCATTACAGACAGTTATGCAATTCTTTACCCCAAGGTAATCGCATAAACGCTTTTCAAATTCAGTAACCATAGGTCCATGATTGGTCAGCCAGCCTGAATCCAATATCTGATTAAATTTTTCAACCAATTCATTTCTGTTTCCAATATTCGGCCTCCCTACATGGATTTGGTGGGTAAAAGCAGGCTTACCTCCAAATACGGCTAACTCTTCAATTTGACTCTTTATATTCATTCTATCTCTTCAAGTTTAAATTCAAGATTAGGTCTTACGGCACCTACCCACTTACCATACCATCCTTCCACCCTAGTACCATCCAAAACTTCAAAATTTATAATATCCTTTTGCTTATATACTGAATAGGACCTATCCTTTATGACCATTATTTCAATTGAATAAATATTATTGTTTAAAAGATTTGAAGGTATATGACAAACTCCCCTGCACCTTCCCTTCTCTAAGCTTTTAACTTCCGACGCGGTGTTAAACACACACTCTCCCGATAATGTCCAGAGAATAAAGCTTAAATTAATTTCACTTTTATTAGGTATATTATTTTCAAATTCAAATTCTATTGAAACTGATGTGTCGGTTGTAATTACATCACCGGCTTTACCATTTGCAGGTCTTACTCGGACTGATGTTAATTTTATCTTGTCATTGCCCGGTGCCGAGGTGATATCCCAGATTTTTTCGGTATTCATTTCCTGCACTGAGGCCAAATAATTATTAATTACTGTTCCGGCCTCACCAATCTCAGCTATTTCCCCCTCTTTCAGCCAAATCACCCTGTCACACAACTGCTTTACGGCTGTCATATTGTGACTTACAAAAAGAATTGTTCTTTCTGACTCTGTTTTTTCCTCCATTTTTCCCATACATTTTTTCTGAAAAGACGCATCACCTACTGCTAACACTTCATCAACAAGCATGATGTCCGGCTCGAGATGTGCTGCAACTGAAAAGGCAAGCCTCAGGTACATGCCTGATGAAAATCTTTTTACAGGGGTATCTAAAAATTTTTCTATCTCGCTAAATGCAACTATTTTGTCAAATTTGGAATTTATTTCGCTCCTTGACATTCCAAGTATTGCTCCGTTTAAATAAATATTCTCTCTCCCGGTTAGTTCAGGGTGAAACCCCGTACCGATTTCGAGCAAACTGGCTGCTCTTCCCCGTAATAGTATACTTCCTGATGAAGGCTCAGTTATTCTGCTTAATAGTTTAAGTAATGTCGTTTTACCCGATCCATTCTTTCCTATTATCCCGATCTTTTCGCCTGCCTTTACATTAAATGTGATTCCCGATAAAGCCCAAAACTCTTCCTTACCTTTTTCTACAATATCAAACTTTTTCTTAAACACGGAGATCGAATCTGAAATCACATCCTTTAACGCTAGATAGCTCCCACGTGGATGAGAATAATGATTAATGAAATACCTTTTCCCTATATTATTCAACTCAATAATATTCGTCATCAGATTATATCCGCAAATACTCTTTCTGTTTTTCTAAAATACAGAATTCCACTTATTAATAGCGTTACTGATATCAAAAGTGAGATTATAAATCCTTCAATATTAACATAAAAACCATCACCTAAAATTGACCATCTAAATCCATTAATGACTCCGACCATCGGATTAAGTGAGTACGCCAAAGACCAGTTATTTTCTATAATCCCACTAGTATATCCAACTGGTGAAATAAGTAATCCAAACCAAACAAAAAATGGTACAATATATCTAAAATCCCTGTACTTAACATTTAAAGCCGAAAACCATAAACCTGCACCAAATGCAGGTATTATTGCCAGTACAATAAACAGTGGGAGTAAAATGATTTCCCAACCCGGAAAATAACCGTACCAAATCATCAATCCAATAAGAATAACAAACGATATTACGAAATCAACAAAACTGACAGCTATAGTGCTAACAGGAATTAACATTCTCGGAAAGTAAATTTTAGTTATAAGATTTGTGTTTGAAATCAAACTTAAACTGCTTTCCGAAATTGCATTAGCAAAGAATTGCCATGGAAGTAATCCTGTAATTACTAAGATCGGATAAGGTATGCCACCCTGCGGGAGTTTTGCTATCTTCCCAAAAACTATGCTGAACACTAAGATTGTTAACATGGGACGAAGAACGCTCCATGCGATTCCAATTATAGCTTGCTTATATCTAATTAAAATATCACGCCAGGTTAGAAAATAAAGTAACTCCCTGTATCTCCATAAATCCTTAAAATAATTACTGTTGGATTTTCCAGCTTCTATAGTTAATTTATAACCTTGATCGTTCAATCTTAATATAAATTATCCTTTTATCTTCAATAAAGCGTTTGCAATTCTTTCGGATGATTTGCCGTCAATATTACCGCACTCCATTTTTAATGCATTCATTCTTTCATTAGTATGTATTGTAGGATCCTTAATGTATTTAAGAATTGCCATCTTCAACTCTTCATAATGATAAACAACTTTTGCTGCCTTTGTATCAATTATTTTTCTTAAATGCAGAAAGTCTCTGATCCTCCTGGCAGAGTTATGCTCCTTTAAAGAAGCATCACCGTCAAAAAATGTAAGTATCACAGGTTTATCATGAATAAAACCTTCAATAGAAATAGTGGAACCCGAGTTTATTAAAATCGAACATCCCGATATTAGATTAGAGAGCTTATCAAGGTCCTCCTCATTTATATTCCAGGGTAGATTTCCTTTATCTATAATAGGATAATCAGTTGCCACTCTGTCACTCCTTAGGTTTTCCAATCTCTCAAGCCAGCTTGTATCAGCCATTTCTCCTTTTACATTTTGTGGATGAGGCCTGATTAAAAACTGCATATCATCACCAAAAATATTTCTACTTATCAAATCTGCAAGCCTTTCTACTATATCGATTTCCTTAGGAGAAAAATATGGTGAACTCATACCAAAAAAAATATATGGCTTCCCCGAATCTAATCCCAGTTCTTCAATATATTGGTTTCTACTCTGAACAGATATAAGCTTTTTACTCATATCAAAATGAGGTACGCCTGTTGCAAATATTCTATCCCTCTCAATTGCATAATAATTTACAAGTTCATCTGACATTATTTTACCCCATGATATAAAATAATCGGATAATGCTGGAAATTTTCCTTTACAAGTTATATTATCCCAACTTAGTAATTGTGTTACAGTCGTAATCTTTAGCTCCTTTGCAATATGAAGTCCGGATCCCTCAATATAGTTTACAGGATAAGTTGATATTAATATATCTGGATCAATATCTTTGATGAGTTTCTTAAGGTTCTTATTTCTTAAAATTGCTCTTTCATAAATTTTAAAGATTTTTTTTAAGAATCTCAGTTGGCGTATAACATAGTTTACAGCTAAATATAAGTGTGGTTTGATTTTTCGCCATGGATTGATTCCCGAATAATCCATAACACTTTTAACATGCTTTTCCCATAAAGCTGGATTCAGCCTAATATCTTCATAAACATATTTTCGAAAAATCATGTATTCATTAGTCCAGAATGAGTTTTTTATATCAGCATAGTAAGTTTTAATACCAAGTTTTTCATCAAACTTATCAAAAGAACCATCATTAGGGCCTGGAAGTATTACTGATATCTGATTGAATCCTGCTTTTTTTAATTCACTAATTAAATCAGTATGCAAAATCATTCTTGCTGAAAAACCAAGCGAAACCAAATAACAAATATCACATTTACCCATTAATTACTTCCGAATCCTCTCATGTACAAAAATTCGGCAAACTCAAAATCTAGTTCATCATTAATATCTACCGACCTTGATCTTGGCATTATGTAACCTAAACATCTCTCCCCGATAATTTTTCCGCTCTTAATAGTATTAATTCTAGAACAATAAACCGATCCGTTTCTAACATAAACATCCGGTATTTGATCATTACTCATTCTATCACCTTAATCTTCTAAGTAAGGTATAAGCTTGCTTCCGTTAAAGATTTTCATTTTTATTGGATTGACATCATGTGCTAATCTTACTACACTGACGGCACTATCTGCATCCGAGTTAATTAATAAATTAATTGTATTATCAATATCATTTGGAGAGGTTAATGGAGAAGTCGGTTGCAAAATTACTATAATGTCATATATCTGATTATTATGCTCTTCGTGATCAAGCACGTGATTAACAAAATCAATTGAGGTTGATTTATCGCCTGATATCGCTTCGGGCCTTTTTAAAAAAAACACTCTTTCCGAATAATCCCTATCCATCTCAAGGACCTCAGCTGAATTTGTACTTACAACAATCTTATCTATTAATTTTGAATTTAAAGCATTATCAATTGCAAATTTTACTAATGGCTTACCCCCTAACTTCTTTATATTCTTATCCTTAATACGTGTTGATCCTTTTCTGGCAGGTATTATACCAAGTATATTCAAACTAATGTGGAGTTAATTCTATTTATCAATTTTTCTGCTACAAACCGCTCTGTTTTCTCAAAAGATTCATAAGTGTTACCACCAATATGTGGAAGAATTATTAGATTTGAATTTGCTTTTGCATATTTAATCAAAGGATTCTCACTAGTTATTTCTGACTCTTTTTTTAAAACATCTAATGCCGCACCTCTAAGTTTTCCTTTAATAAGAGCTTCCAGCAAAGCTTCCTCATCCATAACATTACCTCTGGAGGTATTGACCAGAATTGCATTTTTTTTGAAAAGCTCAAATTCTTTTTTCCCGAACATGTTTTCATTCATGTAATGACTGACATGTACAGAAACAATATCGGATACTTTAATTAAATCTTCTAAATTATCAATTTTTTGGACATCATTTCCAAAATCAGCGATGTCATACCCAAAAACCTTTGCTCCAAAAGCTTTGTAATAATCTGCAACAATAGAACCAAGTCTACCCATGCCTACAATTCCTACAGTTTTTTCAAATATCTCATTTCCTCTAAAATCATCCCTGTTCCATTTTCCTTCAACAACTGACAAACTGGCAGGAATTATTTTCCTCATTAATGTAATTGCAAAACCAATGGAAAGTTCTGCAGTTGCCCGCACCTTCCTTAAAAAATCAACTTCACCTTTTAGAGATATTATTTCGATACCTTTTAGTTTACAAAGTTCTTCGTCAATGTGATCTATGCCCGTTACCGGTGAAACAAGTACTTTGCATTTCAAATCCCCCTCCAAAACTTTTTTATCAATTTTATAACCCAGCCTAAACCAAATTACGTCATATTCCCTTAATGCAGTCTTTAAGTCCTCTTTTGAAAGATTTTCAAATGTAACTTCGCATGACTGCTTTAACATATTCAAAACATCTGAATTAAAGTCCCCGGTCTCTGCTATTAATACTTTTGGTTTTACTTTCAATCTAATATGAAATAATTTTGTCAATAGTAAGAGGCACACTTGCAAGCAAAGTTGCGATCTTAATTCCTGCTTGTCCATTCCCATATATTTCCTCTTTCTCGAAAGGGCCATGAGCTACTTGCCTTTCAATCGCTCCGATTATTTCCTTTTTATTATATCCTACATCAATCACATTCTTCCCTCTTTCCCTACCCCGTTGCCTGGAACCGATATTTACGACCGGAACACCAAGATACGAACATTCTCTTATTCCAACAGATGAATTACCTATAAGACACATACACCCTTTGAGTATCTTTAGAAAATCCAGGGGTTGCATGTTTTTAAAAAAATGGATATTAATATTCGGATTGTTTTCTCTAAAAACCCTAATTCCCTTTGAAGTTCCATCCGATCCGGCATCTACATTAGGCCAAAACCAAAGCGTTGGAAGGTTTATTTCTCTAATAGCTTTCAGAGTTTCATCAATATGCTCCCGTGACTTTTGGTATTCTGTTGTAACAGGATGCTGCATTACAACAAGATATCCACTGGTTATATCCAATATATCTCCAACACCTTTATATTTATCAAATGGGTCAAAAGAATAAACAGATTCCTCCATTTCAACTGCAATATCTAATGAAGGACACCCGGTAATATAGACATTTGATGGATGCTCTCCCATTTTTACAACTCTATCAAATGCTCCTTGAGTTGAGACAAAATGTATATCCGATAATTTAGTCACAGCATGTCTAACCCTTTCATCTATATTTCCTGTAACTTCACCTCCCTGGACGTGTGCAACCGGAATATTCATATACGAAGCTGCGATTGCTGTTGCGATAGTCTCAAATCTATCAGCAACTGTTACCACAATATCCGGACGCAAATTATCAAAAGCTGTTGACAATTCAAGCAGTCCTAACCCGGTTGTTTTAGCCATTGATGTTAAGTTCTCTCCTTCAAGTACCATATAAACTTTAGATGCAATCTCAAACCCGTCTTCTTCTATGTAAGTTTTTGCGTTTCCGTATCTATCCAGGAGTGCCGATGCCGCTACAACCAGCTGAAGCTCTAATTCGGGATGATTCTTTATTGCAGTTAATGATGACTTAATGCGAGAGTAACTCGGTCTAGCTGATACTACAACACATATTTTTCTTCTGTTTTTACTCAATATCAGACAGCATTATTAGTTCATCGGTTTTAATATCTCTTTTTAACCTTTTCCCGATTAACTGATTTAATTTATCCGGGCTCAAACCGTTCCCCGGCTTTTTAAAAGAAAGAATACTTCTATCAAGGAGCGAACCTTTTTTTAGATCATACCTAGCAACAATGCTTTTATTGAATATCTTTTTCATATCCTTGAATTCTTCGGCAATCGTGTTTTTATCTACAGGATTGTTGATTGCGTCAAAAATAAATTTAACACCTTCGGTCAATACTTTTAATTCATCAATAGTAATTGAAGCCGGTACATCCGGACCAAATGATTCTTTCGAAAAAGTTATATGTACTTCTATTGCATTAGCCCCTAAGGCACAGGCTGCAAGTCCTGTAAAAATATTCCCTGAATGATCAGAAAGACCGATATTACAGTGATAACGTTCTCTAAATTCGCTTATCAAATTTAAACCTGTTTTACCGGCAGGAGTGGGATACAGTGAAGTACACTGCATAAGCGTTAAATCGGTCCCTTTATTTTTGACAAACTATACGTCCTTGTCTATCTCATCATAATTGCTCATTCCTGTTGAAACAAAAACCGGTAAGCCTGTTTCCGCAATCATTTCAAATAACGTAGTATTATTTAATTCCCCCGAAGCAACTTTCCAGGCATCTATTCCTGTTTCTAATAAAAGCTCGACTGCTTCAATTGAAAAAGGAGAACTGATAAAAAGCATATTCCTCTCCCTGGAGTGTTCATAAAGCTCTTTCCATTGCTCTTTAGAAAACTCCATACGCTTCCAATAATCATATCTTGTAGCATCCTGGTTGGAAAATTTTACCCTCCAAGGCTCTGATAGTGTACTCTCTGCAGATGCAATATGTGTTTGAAATTTTACCGCATCCACTCCGGCATTTGATGCAGCATCGATATATGAATGTGCGATTCCAAGGCTCCCTTCGTGAGCTTGTGCTATTTCAGCAATTACTAAAGGAGAATTACTTTTTGGTATGTTCTTCAGGTCGGGAATAATAATAGTAATAATTATAATAATACCCATATGTGCTCTTAAAATTAAAATTATTAAGAACACATCCAAGCAGGTTATGGGGATTTTTATTATACAGTGTTTGATATGTCTTCCAAAATGTTTCGCTCGGAGTCTTGTTTGCTTGGGCTATCAATACCGTACCATCTGTAATGTTAAATAGTATTTCCGAATCTGTCACAGTTATTAATGGAGGTGAGTCTATTATTATATAATCGTATTTTTCTCTTACCATATCAAAGAATTTCTTCATTTGCATCGAGCCTAACAATTCAGACGGATTTGGTGGGATTGTTCCACTTGTTATAAATTGTAAATTTTCTAAGGCTGTTTCCCTGATTATTTCCTCAAACTTTACATTGTTAAACAGATAATCACTCAATCCAGGATATCTTTCTTCTTTAAAGAATGTATGGATTTTTGGTTTTCTCAAATCACAATCAATTAAAAGAACTTTCTTCCCCGCTTGAGCAAAACTACCGGCAAGATTAACTGATACCAGTGTTTTTCCTTCTGATGGAATTGAACTGGTTATAAGAATCATTTGAATGGGTCTGGATTGAAGCTTAGAAAATTGTATTCTTGTTCGCAAAGCTTTAAAAGATTCTGAAACCGCGGAGGTAGGGCGTAGATAAACAACAAACTCAGACTCTATATCTCCAGTCGAACTTAGGTTTTCTATATTTGGAATCCATGATAATAGACTTCCACCTCTGTTTTCGATTTCTTCCGGGCTCTTAATAGTTTTATCAAAATAATTCCTTAAAAACGCAAACGCGATACCCAGTATTAATCCAGTTACTGCGCCAAATAACATTATCCTCGGCCTGTCCGGTGCTACCGGACCATAATTATCAAATCCAGGATCTAGTATTGAAACATTTCCAAGCCTTGACCTCTCATTTATTGTTGCTTCTTGATACTTTTCTTCAAGTATCAAATACAATTTTTCCGTTGAATTCCTTGTTCGCTCTAACTTTGCAAGCTCAATACTTTGTGATGGAAGTTGCTCGAACTTTCTATCATAATAACTGAGTATTCCGCTCAATGAGTTTAATCTGCTGCTAAGCCTTCTTGCATCAATTCGACTATCTATCAACCTTGTATATAAACCCTTTTCTTCTTCAGGTGTATCAGAGTATATTCCTTCTTTAAAAATGTCAATTTGCTTTTCTAACTGATTTCGTAGAGCTGTTAACTTTTTTGAAGCTTCTGTTTTAATTTTTTCTTTTACTCGATCATCATTTGTTGACGACATTTCCAGATCTCTTTTTACTTCTATTTCAGCAATTTGAGTTTGAATCTCGTCCAGCATGCTTTGGTTTAGCTTAGCGTCAATATAGTTGGTAAAATTGGTATCAA
>CALGOI010000163.1 GCA_937959065.1 uncultured Ignavibacteriota bacterium
GAAAATTAGGGTAGTTTGCATTATGTTTGAATAAGAAACTTTTGGTTGCAGGGCTAGGTTAGATTATTAGGAGGAATTGATATGCGTAATGAAAACAAAAACATAATCGACCTGTCCAGAGAGTATTTTTACAAAGGATACCTATGTCAAATGAGAGGAAAGTATGATGATGCGATTAAGAACTATGAAAAGTCAATAGACGTATTCCCGACTGCGGAAGCATTTACGTTCCTTGGATGGACGTATAGTTTCAAGGGTGATCTTGAAAGAGCCATCGAAGAATGTAAGAATGCAATAGACCTCGATCCGGATTATGGTAATCCTTATAATGATATTGGGGCTTACCTGATGCAGCAGGGAAATGTAGATGAAGCGATCACCTGGTTAGAGTTAGCGATTAACTCAAAGAGGTATGAAAACGCAGAGTTTGCTCATTTAAATTTAGGCAAGGCATTAGAAATGAAGGGTCTTTGGTTTGAAGCGCTTGATGAGTATCGTCTTGCTGCTGATATGAACAAAGAATATACTGAAGCAAAAATACATTTAAACAGATTACAGGGTAATTTAAATTAACCCTTAAATAAATAAAATATAATTTAAAAAATGAAGAGATTATTACTGGGTATCTTTTTTGTTAGTGCATTTTTTACATTTGATAACGATGCAAACGCGCAAAGATTTTCATTTGAAAGAATAGGTGATGAATTAATCGTTGTTCCCTATATACAAGATTCTTCACAATTAGTTATAAGACCTGGAATTATCAGAAATAATTCTAATGACACAATATATTTTAGATTTCACAGAAGAGTAAATAATATTCCGGCTACATGGGAAACTCAAATGTGTTATGATCTATGTTATGCATCTTTTGTTGATACAATTGCACCTCCTCCTTTAGATCCATACGAATTGCTCCCTAACCATGTAGACACATTATTTTATATAGATTTTGGAGGAGAAGATGAAGGAGTTGGAACCGGTATAGTTAGAATGTTCAACGTTGATAATCCTTCCGAATATGTTGAGCAAACTTTTAAAGTTCAAATTGGAGACGGTGTCGGTATACAGACAATCTCTTCAACAGCTGAAAGGTTTGAGTTGAAACAAAATTATCCAAACCCTTTCAATCCAACAACGACAATAAGGTTTTCCATACCAAAAAATGATATTGTAAATTTAAAAGTATATGACATACTTGGAAATGAAGTTTCGTCACTTGTTGATAATCTGCAATTAACAACCGGAACATATGAGTATAATTTTAACACATCGGGATTGAATTTATCATCCGGTGTATTTTATTACAAACTTACAACTTCACAATTTACAGAGGTAAGAAAAATGATGTTAATTAAATAAATAATATCCATCTTAATAATATATGCCTGAAATCACAAATAAAGATCTAACATTACTCGAGAAGACTTATATTCCGCAGATCGTAAAAGGGCTTGCAATGACCTGGAAACAGATGTTCAAGCCAAAATTCACAAGGCAATATCCTGAAGAAAGATGGGATCCGCCTGCTTCATTCAGAGGAAGACCTGTACTGGTGGAAGAAGACGATGGTACTGAAAGATGTGTAGCTTGCGGTTTATGTTCACGTGTTTGTCCTGCTCTTGCTATTGAAGTGCAGGCAGGAGAGACAGACAAGGAAAAAGAAAGATATCCAAAGTTGTTTGAAATTAATATGGTCCGATGTATCTTTTGCGGTTTTTGCGAAGAAGTATGCCCGGAAGAAGCCATCGTGATGAGTGACGAATACGAATTGGTTTTCAGTTCACAGGAAGAAGCAATTTATGGCAAAGACAAGTTATTAATGCCAAAAAGTAAACTAAAGAAACGATTAGATTATTTAGAGCAATTCAAATAATTTCTATGAAGAGACTTTACGTCTTTTTAATTTTGGGAGTTTTTTTTGCAGTATCAAGTATCTCTTTTGGGGAAGAACCCGGGTTAAATACGGATTCTGACTCACAGACAGAGATAAAGAACTTCTATGCTAAAATTAAAAAAGACCGCATACGTCTCTACTGGAGTTTAGTCAATCCCGAAAAGGTAAAAGAATTCAGGCTGGAATTTAAAAATTCTTCCGATAAGAATTACACAGTTCTGGATAAAGTTAAATTTCTGGATTTTATTGACAAAAATGTAAGAGATACCCTGTCTACATATATTTACTCATACAGGCATAAGGTAAAAGAAAACGGGGTTTACTTTTATAAAATTACCCTGATAAGTGATGCAGGAGAGGAATCGTTATCGGAAGAAATAAAAGTAGGAGTTTCCGATATTCCGGATTTTGAGTTACTGCAGAATAACCCAAATCCATTTAATCCATCAACATTAATTTCGTATAAATTATTTACTCCCAGCCAGGTTACTTTAAAAATTTATAACATGACAGGTAAGCAGATTGGCGTTTTGGTGGATCAATTTCAAAATGCCGGTACATACTCTATTGAATTCAATACTTCGAATTTTCCTGATCTATCAAGCGGTATTTACTTTTACAAGCTTGAGACAAGTTATTCATCTGATATTAAGAAAATGATCTTCGCGAAATAATTGGATAATTCCGACCCCCACATACGAACTTTTCATTTTAATATCCCTGAAACAACATATTTTACCAATAATCACTCTAAATTTACAGAGGAGGGCTGTATTTTCGTTTATAAATAGCTATGGACGATTTTAAACTGTTATTTACTGATATATTCTTATTAATATTATTTGTAGTATTAAACGCTTTTTTCGTTGCGGCTGAGTTTGCAATTGTAAAAGTAAGAAGAACCCAGATAGAGCCGTTAGTTCCTGACAACAATAAAGCAAAAATTTCTATAAAGTTAATTTCACACCTGGATGAATACCTATCGGCAACTCAGTTAGGTATAACTATATCATCTCTCGGACTTGGTTGGATCGGTGAACCGGTTACATCCCGGATACTGCAGCCGGTATTTGGTTTGCTGGACATAACAAATCCTCAGACTATTTCTTCTATTTCTGTCATAATTGGTTTCTTTATTATAACATTTCTTCATATTGTGCTTGGTGAATTAGCGCCTAAGTCTCTTGCAATAAGGCACCCTAAATCCACAACATTATTTATATCAATTCCTCTTAATTTCTTTTATATAGTTTTAAAACCGTTCATATGGTTACTAAACGGAACCGCTAATTTTATTCTGAGGCTATTTGGAATGAGTCCGGTATCAGAATCTGAGAGGTCACACTCTGAGGAAGAACTGCGTATGTTGATAGCTGAAGGCCAAAAAACCGGTGCGATAGACCCTACCGAGCATCAATTGATAGAGAGGATATTTGAATTCAACGACAAAGTTGCAAGCGATATTATGGTGCCAAGAAACGAAATGACTGCTATAGAAGTGGATGAACCAAAAGATAAAATAATACAGGTAGTTCTTGAACAGGGATTTTCACGTATCCCGGTTTACAAGGATGACCTCGATAATATAGTTGGTATAATTTATTCTAAAGATCTTTTAACAGCATCGGAACATAAGGATATGATATCTATAAAAGATCTAATGAGACCGGTACATTTTATTCCGGAGACTAAACACATTGGTGAGATATTAAAAGAATTCCAGCGAAAGAGAAGTCATATGGCTATTGTTGTTAATGAGCATGGGGGAGTCGAAGGATTAATAACACTTGAAGACATCATCGAAGAGATAGTTGGAGAAATTGAAGATGAGTATGACATTGAGGCAGAAAAAGTTAAAATAGACAAGAAAGGAATTTATATTGTTAATTATGATATTGAAATTGAAGTTTTTAATAAGAGATTTAATACCGATATTCCTGAAGAACAAGAAGATTACAATACACTAAGTGGTTTTCTCCAGACTGTTACAGGTCATGTACCTGAGATATTTGAAAGAGTAGACTATAAAGGATTAATATTCACAGTTATGAAGAAGACCGGAAACAAACTATTACAGGTAAAAATACAGAGAGTATAAATGGCATATAATTTTTTCGCAAAAAGATTTCAAAGCTTTCTAACTGATATGGGGAGTTTTGGGATACTTATGATAGGAAGCTTCAAAAGTCTTCCAAGGATATTTCGTGACAGGGGGCTTATATTTGAACAAATGGTAAGTATTGGCGTGAATTCGTTTGTTCTTATATCAATTATTGGATTATTCACAGGTGCAGTATCAGCCTGGCAAGCTGCTTACCAGATGGCCGGTTTAATATCAAATAACTATCTTGGTTCAGCTACATCTAAGGCAATTATAATTGAGCTTGGCCCTGTCTTAGCAGCCATTGTATTGGCAGGACGTGTAGGAGCTTCTATTGCAGCTGAACTTGGTACTATGAAAGTAACTGAACAAATAGATGCCCTTGAATCAATGGCAATAAATCCTGCAAGATATCTTGCGATGCCACGTATTGTAGCCACGACCTTTATGCTTCCAATACTTGTTATTTATGCAATTACAGTTGCGATACTGGGTTCATTTTTAGTAGCTACTTTGTTTCTGGATGTACCGGCAAATACATTTATGAATGGATTTAAGACTTCATTTGAATTAAAAGATTTCTGGACTGCAATGATAAAGGCATTCTGGTTTGGTTTGGCAATATCCTCAATAGGGTGTTTTGTAGGATTTCAAACCCAGGGCGGTGCACAGGGCGTCGGATTATCTACGATCAAATCATTTGTTATTTGCGCTGCGTCGATACTAATTCTTGATTACATTCTCTGGAATTTATTAGTCGGATAAAAATAATAAAATTGAACTTTCCTAAAAATATTACAGGTCTAAAAGATCTTTCAAAAGAACAGATCGGTTTAATATTAATTGAGACAGATAACTTCAAAAAAGTACTGCTTGATAAATCTCAAAATATTAAAGAGATTCTTTCCGGAAAATCAGTTATTAATCTCTTTTTTGAAAATTCTACCCGTACTAGAATATCGTTTGAACTGGCAGAGAAACTGATTGGTATGAAAGCAGTTAATTTTGGCGCCGAAATATCTTCACTCTCAAAGGGTGAAACCGAAATAGATACAATTCGTAATCTTGACGCAATGAAATTTGATTACATTGTAGCGCGCCACAGTGAACCGGGTTTTCCCGATATTGTAGTTAATAATTCATCCGCAATTGTAATAAATGCCGGAGATGGAATTAATGAACATCCAACCCAGGGGTTATTGGATATATTTACGCTTAAAGAGATATTTGGTAAACTGGAAGGATTGAAAGTTTGCATTGTAGGGGATATTTCTCACAGCAGGGTAGCAAGGTCCGACATCTACGGATTAAATAAGTTTGACGTTAATATTTCATTGTGCGCACCGGAAGTATTTTTGCCCCATGATTTGGATAAACTCGGTGTAGGGCGTTTTCAGACAATAGATGAAGCAGTTAAGGAAAGCGATGCTTTAATTCTACTTCGTGTCCAGCTGGAAAGAGACGCAGGTAAGTTTATTCCATCTATGGAGGAATATCATAAAGATTACGGAATGACATTGGACAGATTAGCACTGAATCCGGATATTAAAATACTTCATCCGGGACCATGGAATGCGGGAGTCGAACTTGAACATAAAATAGTCGATAAGGAAAATTTTTACGGATATAAGCAGGTAACCAACGGTGTTGCTGTAAAACTGGCATTATTCAAATTATTAAATGAATGGAATAAGTGAAGTTACTTTTTAAAAATATAAAAATAGTTTCACCGTCAGATAAGTTAAATAAAAGAGCAGATATCTATATTGAAAATGGTGTTTTAAAAGAGATCGGCAAGGTTAACAAAAAGGATGTTGAAACAATTGACGGAAAGAATTTAACTTGTGTCCCCGGTTTATTTGATATGCACGTACATTTCAGGGAACCCGGCCAGACACATAAAGAAAATATTGAGACAGGATGTGAATCTGCTATGAATGGGGGATTCACCGGTGTGACAATGATGCCCAATACAAATCCTGCAATTGATGATTCTAAACTTATCAAAGAGCTTCTTTCGAAAAATAAAACTTCACTGGTAGATATTACAACTACCGCCTGCATTACAAAAAATAGAGAAGGTCATAAGCTTACAGATATTAAATCCCTTCACAAAGCCGGTGCAGTGGCTTTTACCGATGATGGCAGTCCCGTAGCAAATCCTTTGCTTGTAAGACGCTCTATGGAAGAAATATCCGATGTTGGGTCGTTATTTGTTCAGCATGCGGAGGATATGATCCTTTCAGATGGCGGTGCTATGAATGAGGGTAAAGTATCCAAAAAAATGAAGATAAAGGGAATTCCTTCTATAAGCGAAACCACAATAGTGGCTCGAGATCTTGAAATATCCCGCTTTGTTAAGGGTTCACGGTACCACCTTCAGCATGTTTCCTGTGCAGATAGTGTAGATTTGATAAATAACGCAAAAGCGGATGGTTTTCCTGCTACAGTTGAAGTTTGCCCACATCATTTTGTATTAACCGAGGATGCAGTTTTAAAAGAAGGCACTAATGCTAAAATGAACCCGCCTTTAAGAACTAAAAAAGATGTTGACAGAATTTTAAAAGGACTGAAGGAAGGTATTATAGATGTAATATGTACAGATCATGCTCCACACAGTGAAAAAGAAAAAAAAGAATCATTTCAAAAAGCACCATTTGGCATAATTGGGCTGGAAACAGCTGTGGGATTAACTTACACATACCTGGTGGAAAAAGGAATTATTTCATTCGAGGAAATGATTCAAAAAATGGCTGTAAATCCAAGAAAGATTCTCAAACTAAAAGAAGTTAAAATTAAAAAAGGCGAAAAAGCTAATTTGACTATATTGGATACAAATGCAAAATGGATTGTAGATAAGTCTCTATTCAAATCCAAAAGTAAGAATACACCATTTGATGGATATAAATTAAAATGTAAGCCTTTTGCAGTGATTAATAAAGATATGATCCACTTCTGTAACCTTTAGCCTATATTATTTCTTATGGTTTATGGCTAATTACATTTATTATATTAAAGTTATAATTTATATTTATAGTAATTTCTAGTATTTATGGGCAAAACGATATCCATATGTATCCCAAAGGGTGGAGTTGGTAAGACAACAACTGCAGTAAATCTCGCTGCGTCCCTTGCAGTTGCAGAAAAAAAGACTCTCCTGATAGATGTCGATCCTTTCGGTTCATCTGCTATTGCCCTGGGTTTTACCCCTGACAGGATCAAAGCAGGAATTGCTGATGTATTTGGGTTTTCTAAGTCCATAAAGCATGCTATCCATCCGACGGATCTGGAATTTTTGGATTTTGTACCATCTAATATTAATTCACTTAAAATCGATGAAAAGTTCTCCAAATCATCAGATAACAGAATAATTTTAAAAAATGCTCTCAGGGAAGTAAAAGAAAAGTACGATTTTATTATAATTGATTGTCCACCTGTATTAAGGGGGGTTACGACAAATGCATTGACTGCCTCAGACTCAATACTAATACCAGTTAAATGCGGACATTTAGCTCTGGATGCTATAGATAAGCTTTTTAATTACATCGATTGGCTAAGAGATAATTCAAATCCGGGTATAAAGATCGAGGGCATTATTCTAACAATGTATGAAAAAGATTCAAAAGTTACTGAGATCGCAGAAAGGGAATTAAAGCTCAAATATAAAGATTATTTATTAAAGACTATTATTCCGAGTTCCAATTTATTAAACGAGGCAACATTTTACGGAAAACCGCTTTGCCTGTATAAAATAGATTCAGATGGAGCAATAGCATACCTCGATCTGGCTTATGAATTAATAACCAAAAATTCAGGCCAGGAAGAATTCATAAAAGTTAAAAAAGAAGAGTTTTAATCTACGTTCCAATATATGACAGAAATACCAAAGAATTTTGATATAAAATCCACAGAAGAAAAATGGATAAAGTTCTGGGAAGAAAACGAGATCTACCATTCAAAAGTTCGCGCCGACAGGAAGAAGTATTCGATAGTTATACCTCCACCTAATGTTACGGGAATCCTCCATATAGGTCATATCTTAAATAACACAATTCAGGATATTTATGCCCGCTGGAAAAGAATGCAGGGGTTTGAAGTCTGCTGGGTACCCGGTATGGATCA
>CALGOI010000164.1 GCA_937959065.1 uncultured Ignavibacteriota bacterium
GTCAGAATATCACTGGAAACTTCATGACATTACAATAATGCCGGTGGAAAAAATTTAATTATTTCACCAGCATCATTTTCTTTACATCGGTGAAGGCTTCCGTCTCGAGTTTATAGAAATAAACCCCTGATGTTAGTCTGCTTCCATCGAAATCTATATTGTATGTACCTGCATTCTGAACTCCGCTGAACAATATATCAACTTCAGCACCTTTAACATCAAAAACAGTTATTTTAACATTTCCGGCTTCCGGAAGCTGATATTGTATTTTTGTAGAGGGGTTAAACGGGTTAGGATAATTCTGTCCCAGCGCGTACCTGTCCGGTAAGCTGCTATTAATAAGCTCAACTGCAGTAACAACAACCGGGGTAGCGTTAACATTATATGTTATGCCTAGTTTATACACTCCCCCCGTTCCCTGAGCAAGTATTTGACCTTTATTAAGGTATAGCACACCCGCATTAGCTGAGCCGATACTGCCGACATTTGTAAAAGTTGCTCCTGCATTGGTTGTAACGTATCCAACTCTACCATAGGTAACAAAAGCAAATCCTGTCGGGTCATCCTTTGCAATGTCACATCCCCATGCACTTCCTGTAGTAGTGACGTTCGAAAAATTGCTTCCGGCATTTGTTGTTTTGAATACACCTCCGGTGCTCCAAACAGTGTGAAATGCAAGATTAATATCAAGCTGAGTAATACCAATCATGGGCACTTCGGAAGTACTCTGGGAATTTGTTAAAGTCCAGTTTAGTCCGCCATTGGATGATTTCCATAATTTTGATGGTCCGCTATCACCGAGAAGCATCAAGTCAGGGTTCTCGGGATGAATAGTAATATCGCAAGGACTTACGAATACAGTAGGGCTTAATGTAGTCCAGTTTAGGCCAAAATTAGTCGACTTCAGAAGTGTGGAATTATCCGGACCCAGAACCAGATTATTAGGATTAGAAGGGTCCATTTCAAGCGGCATACCGTAGGATGTTAAAGCTCCGCTCCACACCAGTGTCCATGTGGCACCATGGTTTGTGCTCCTTACAACTTTACCGTCAAATGAATCCATGGACGCAATCATAAGGTTGGAATCAATTGGCGATACATAGAAAGAGTGTGCTCTGCTTCCGATAGAAACAGTAGCGATCTGCTGCCATGTTTCACCTCTGTCATAGCTGCGGTGAATTACATTACCCTGGCATATATAGACAACATCTCTTCTTTCGGGGCTTTGATAAGCCGGAGGGGCATAATAAAATCCGTTTCCAATACCGCCTGAACCGGTAAGTTTTGTTTGCCATTGATGTGTGATAGTCGTACCTCCAGTTAGTGACCAGCTATTACCTCCATCTGTAGTTTTAATCACAGCTTTGTTTAGTGAACTTACAGCGTAACCGGTATTAGCATCGGTGAAATATATACCGCTCAGGTCAGCCGTCATCGGGTTCATCTCGAAATTAAGAAACTCTGAACTTCCGCTTTTATTATTTCTGATAAAACCGCCGCCGCCGCAAAGATGGACATTATTAAAGTCAGGTCCTGAAACTCCGTTAATATCTGTAATTATCTTAGAATCTACAGCTGTGAATGAGCCGGCACCGGTTTTCATTAATAATGTTCCATATTTGCCAACCGCTGTGATACCTCCGCTAAAATACTTTACAGCAAGAAGGTCATAAGATGTACCGCTGGTTTCTGAAGTCCAGCTTGTACCGCCGTTATTTGTAATATAAATTGCACCATTATTACCTACCACAACACCATTATTTGCATCGGAAAAACTTATAGCGTTTAAATTTACTGCCGCAATACCCGTGCTTATCAATGACCAGGTAGTCCCGCCGTCATTTGTCTTATATACTTTTCCACCATCACCACAAACAAACCCATCATTTGAGTTAAGGAAAAAGACATCATTCAGCTCAACTCCGTCACCAAGAAATGATGGCGTCAAAACATTAGGGCTTGCAGTACTTCCCCTGAATACAATTCCAGATTCAGTCGCAATGTGAAATGTTGTTCCCACAATAAATACTCCTTTAAAATCAAATGCACTCAAACTATAGCTTTCCCAGTTAGCACCGCCATTTGCCGATCTGAATACAAGTCCGTCATCTCCGACAGCCATAACATAGTTTCCATCTGCGCTATGCACGCTGTTAAATCCCTGCGAATAACCGCTGATCGTAAGGGATAAAAAAATTAAAATTAAAAAAAGTTTTTTCATTTTCTCACTTTTTGTTATTATAAATTAAACTCTTTTGGATTCCCGTATTAATGTAAAAATAATAATAATTGAATTTCTTTTACCAATAAAAATAATTCAAAACATATAATTCAAACAAAGATTGAAAAACCAATTGTCTATTTAACTAAAATCATCTTTTTGGTATCAGTAAATCCATCGGTTTTCAGCCTGTAGAAATAAATACCGCTCGACAATCCGCTTCCGTTGAACTCAAGTGAGTAAACACCGGCATCCTGGAAACTGTTCACAAGATTAGCGACTTCCTTACCGCTCAAATCGAATACAGTAAGTTCAACATATCCATTTTGGGGAAGTTCGTAGCTTATCCTTGTAACAGGGTTGAATGGGTTTGGATAGTTTTGGCTGAGAGAATAACCTTTGGGAAGTGAGCCCGTTTCATGTGTAATACTAACAAGGTTACTTCCGCCTTTTAGAACGATTCCGGAGCTTCCGCCAAGGAAACAGGTACCGTCGGGAGTATATGCAACGGCATACATCGTGTTTATTGTTCTTCTCGGATCACTGATCCAGCTTGTACCGCCGTTAGTAGTCCTATATGGATAACCGCTTGAGCCAATCGCCACACCGTGATCAGCGTCATAGAATTCCATTGCCCAGATCGTATTACCCAGCTGTGGCGTGGGTATCCATACAGTGCCGCCATTAGTTGTTTTGTAAGTGGCTCCGCTAGAACCGCTTGCGTATCCTGTCATTGAATTAACAAAGCTTACCGCGTAACATCCCAACTGGCTTCCGTTAAACTGTAAACTCCAGCTTGCTCCTCCGTTTGTTGTTCCGTAGATAACCTCTCCAACTCCAACTGTCCATCCATTATTTTCATTTACGAAGTCTACATCCCATAAAAGTTCACCGCCCGGTACCGGTACGTTGTTCCAGTTGACTCCTCCGTTAGTCGTTTTTAAAACTGCGCCTGACTGTCCGACAGAATAACCGGTATTGTCATTTACAAAATCTATTCCAAGCAAATCCTGTGTAGAACCCGTCGTCAGTTCGGTCCAGTTAGTACCGCCGTTCACAGTTTTAAATATCCTTCCATCATCACCTGCAATATAAGCAGTGTTTGTTGAAGGTGCTGATACATTGTTTAGTTCAAGGGTTCCACCGGGAGTTGTTTGTGTCACGAAACTAGCTCCACCATTGGTTGTCTTGATTACAGTCCCATTATTACCAACGAAATACCCGTTGTTATTATCGGCAAAACTCGCACCATCAAGCAGATTGGTTGTAACCGAATTTGTTAAGGATGACCAGGAAACTCCCGCATCGGTTGATTTAAACATCCATCCGTCGTCACCTCCGGCATAAACAACATTTGCTGACTCAAATCTAACGGAATACAATGTATTCGAAAATCCAAGCATAGTGCCGGATGTCCATGACAAGCCATGGTTTGTTGATCTGAGTAAAGTACCTCCGGTTCCGCATGCAAGAACATTGCTGCCATTACCATCAATACAATATATGGTAACTGAGCCGGAATTATTCCCGTACATAGAATCCCAGGTAACACCGCCGTTTAAAGTACGGAGAATACGCTGTCTCTGTCCGGTGATAAATCCCGTTTGTGAGTTTATAAAATTGATATCGTAAAAATCATCTGTCTGAGGTGTTAAAGGAGATGAAATAATCTGAAAGTTAGCTCCGCCGTTAGTCGAGCGAAGGATGCAATTATCATTTCCAACTGCAAAGATCGTATTTGCTGAAAGAGCCGCAGCACCGCGAAGAGTCTTTGTGATAAGATACTGCGGAGACTGTGACGACCAGCTTGAGCCGCCGTCAGTGGTTTTTATAAGGAAGGAATTAAAACCGACAGCCCATCCGGTGTTCACATCGAAGAAACTTACGTCGTATTTGGTTGTATCGGGAGCTGAAGTAAGTTCAATCCAGTTAAGTCCGCCGTTGGTTGTCTTCCATGGCTTCGTATTGGGTCCGCCTCCGACTCCGTATCCTGTCATTGCATTGAGAAATGATAACGCCCGGAGATTTCTATCGATATTCAACGAGACTATGGTCCAGGAAGTACCGGAGTTATTAGAAACAAGCACGTCACTGATCCAGTTAGTTACACCTATTACACTCCCCGGCGTTGGAACTGCCAGGTCATATATATCATTTACTTGAGGAGTAGGATTTACGAATACCCACTGCGCGTTTACATTCACCCCCATTAAACTTATTAATAAAACAAAAAGTAGTCTTCTCACAATAAATTGTTACATAGATTTATAGATAGTTTTTTTAACATCTTATTAAAATATATCTTGAGTTTAAAAATGAAAGGTAAATTGACTAAAAATGAAGATTATTTAGTTAAGCTTTACAAAAATACTATTGACAAACTCGAGTAAATCTACTAATATTACAGTAAGTTAACTAAAGAAAGAATTATGAGAAATTCTACCAGATTCTGCTTTTTTCTTATTTGCTCACTCTTAACTTTCACATCATTTGTCCATAGCCAGTTTGTAAATACCGTGGTACAGTTTACAGATGGCGACAGGGATTATAATCCCAGATTCCCGGTGTTTAAAAATAAAATATATGAATATGCATATGAATATTTTACATTTGAAAGACGAAACACACAATCTGAAATCGATATTTACATCCAAAAAACCGGACCGGACGGACCACTCGAATTACCTATAAAAATAAATAACAATACTTCCAAAAATTCAAATCCTGTAATTGCTTACAATAATGCATTTAATAATCCCGGATTAGAAATCCCCAGGTATTTACTTGTTGCATGGGAAACAAATAAAAATGGTGCAACTGATATTTATTGCAAATACCTATTACCTGGTTCAGGGTGGTCAAGTGAATTTCCACTTGACTCATCAAGTTTAGACTCCAGAGCACCCGAAATTATTTGCAGGGATTCAACAAACTTCGTGATAACATACGAAAAAGAGGGAGATATTTATTTTAGAGAATTTAATATACTAAGTAAAGTCCTTACTCCTGAAGTAAATATTACCTCTGATGATACCGTTAATTGCAGTCATCCAAAAATTACTGTTTGCGGTAGTTATTCTAATAGCGACAGTGTTGTATTGGTCAGCTATCAAAGAAATTTATCATCAACAAACGTCCCTATACATTATAAGAAACAATCCAATAACGTTTGGTCAAACGCTTATATTCTAACAGGAGTTGGAGTTAATAAAAACTTAGGATTCTCATCATCAGGCATTGGCTGGTCAGATATAGTCACTGCTTCATTCAGGAGAGATACTGTAAACGCAAGTAACATTTATGCCGTTAATCTAAACCTTGATTCAATATATAATGATTCAGTATTATTAACAAACGGGCAAGGTAATTATACAGATTTCGAGGGGAATAGGGATATTATTATAAGAGATGGGCTCAGTATTTATGTCACAGGATTTATAAATGATAATTTCTTATGGAAGAAAGCCGTTTTTTATAATAACGCTCCAATTTCCGGTTCACCCAATTATGAAGTAGATGTTGTAACTCCATTATCATTTGATACTTTAAATCCTACTATTACTTTAAATCACAGGATTCAAAAAATACTCCCTAATGGAGGTTGCGGAGTTTACTGGTTCATTTTTAACAGATCAGAAAATTTTGTATATGAATCACGGATTTTTGGCGTTAAATATGAGAATTGTATAATAGGCATATCCCCCATCTCATCCGAGATACCAAAATCGTTCGCGCTAAAACAAAACTATCCTAACCCGTTCAATCCGGCTACAAAGATCCGCTTTGACATACCGAAGCAAACCGGTAATGTTAAGCTGTCTGTGTTTAACACTGTCGGGCAGGAGGTTGCCGTGCTGGTTAATGAACAGTTACAGCCGGGAGTGTATGAATATGATTTCAATGCTGTTGGTTACCCGAGCGGTGTGTACTATTACAGGCTGCAGGCGGGCGAGTTTTCGGAAACAAAAAGAATGGTTGTGGTTAAATAGTTTAATGAATCTCAATAGCAGTACGGATCCCGCTAATTATCATTTCGGTTCCGATCACGGAAAGTATAAGTCCCATAAGGCGGCTGATTACCTGTATTACATTCTCTCCCAGAAAATTTACCATCCTCTGACCGGAGATAAAAAGCAAATATGTAAAGATGCACAAAAAAAGGAATATTCCTGATGTAAGTATCAGAGATTGTGGGGAACCGTCCGCGACGAAGTTCATTGCAGCAGCTATTGTTCCCGGTCCTGCAAGTATTGGTATCCCCAGAGGTGAAACCGCTATCCGTGTCTTTGCCTTTACATCCATCTCTTCTATATTCTTGACTTCAAAATCCGGGTTATCGCTTAAAAGCATTTTCATTCCTGTTATAAATAAAAGAATCCCTCCGGTAATTCTGAAAGCAGGCAGAGTAATTCCGAACACCTGGAAGATGAACTTACCCATCAAAATGAATACCACTACAACTATGAAAGCAATGAGTAGCGCTTTAAAGGCTATTGCTCTTTTATCTTTGCTGTTCATTCCCCGCGTGAGTCCGATGAATATTGGCGTGCTTCCTATAGGATTCATCATTGCAAAGAAACCGGAGAAAACCGTCAGTATATATAGCACGGAATAATCCATACTCTTAATTTACAATAACTCCTTATAGTATGAAATTCAATTTACCGGTGTATGGTAATCGGAAGCTTCTTCCAACGACTTACCTTTGGTCCTGATACCGAAAATAATTGTTATCAAAAAACCCACAAGCGCGCATCCTGCCATAATAAGGAGAATAGTTGTAATACCAAGCGCAGCCTTTACTCCGGGTAGAAAGAAAATTCCGATGCTTGCGCCTATCTTTGCGAATGACGCGGCAAATCCTCCGCCTGTGGCGCGCAGTTTAGTCGGGTAGAGTTCGGCCGGCAGCATAAACGTGGTGGAGTTAGGACCCATGTTCATAGTAATATTGAACAGAATGAACCCGGCAAAGACAATTATGTTACTTGTCCCGCCTATCACCTCGTGAAGCACCAATACCAGCATTCCTATTACCATCCCGGCGAAACCGAACGCCTGCATCTTTACCGGTCCGAATCGGGGTATTAACCATATTCCCAAAAGAAATCCGGCAAGTAAAAAGATGTCTATGATACCGGCTCCTTCAGCTGACAAAATGTCCCGGCTTATTAATCCCTCCCCCGCTTCAGAGAAAGCAAGTGCCGTAAGTATGACAGGAGTGAAGAGTCCTATACCGTAAGTCGCTATATCCATAAAGAACCATCCACCGGCAGTAAGCACAGTCCTTTTAAGATACGGCTTTGAGAATAGTATCTCATAACCCGAACGTGATTCATTTATCTTATCATCTGTAGACCCTGCGCTTTCTGCCAGTTTCATTATCTCCCCGGCTTTCTCCGGCAGTATCTTTGAGATTACCTCGCCTGCTTCGATGTTTCTGCCCTTCATCATTAGCCAACGTGCCGACTCAGGCAGGAATGATCTCAGCACAAGAATAATCAGCGCGGGAATAAAAGTAACTGCAACCATATACCGCCATGCTTCTACCGAGTCAATTCTTTCCAGTATGGTAAATCCTATAATTGATGCAAGCACCATTCCTACCGCCTGAAACGCAATTGTTGCAGCCAGCATTCGGCTTCGCTTGACCGCGGGCATGAACTCCGATACGTAAGCCGATGCCGTCGGGAAATCCATACCGATACCAATACCTACAAAAAACTGGAACAATAATAAGAGATACGGATCAGGTGAGACAGACACGGCTGCAACCGCGAATGTAATCAGCATCATATCATAAACAAAAACTTTTCTCCTGCCGATCCTGTCAGCCAGTACTCCACCGGAATATGAACCCACCACCGCGCCGAGTACAATAGCCGATGCGATCATCCCGGTGAAAAACGGA
>CALGOI010000165.1 GCA_937959065.1 uncultured Ignavibacteriota bacterium
TCTGCCTTTGGTAATCCTTTACTATATGTAACTTTCATTTCAGAAATAATTATTTAATTAGAATTATTTAAATATTTTTTTGTAATTGATAAAACTTTGCTTCTTAACTCATGTATGTCCGACTTTAAATACGACGCGCCGGCTGCATTTTTATGCCCGCCGCCCCCAAACTCTTTAGCGATCTCATTTACTTTGATTTCTCCTTTTGAACGAAGTGAGATCTTTATACTGTGAGGAAGCTCTACCAGCATAATACTCATCACGATCCCCTTTATACTCATCATTATACTTGAAAACCCCTCGATATCTGTCTGGTCTGCATGTGTTTCTTTAAAATCCTCTTCCGTTATCATTCCCAGCCCAACTCTGTCATCGTAATGAAATTCAAAGCTGTCCAGGTACTTAGCCATTAAACGTATCTTGTTGATGCTGTTCTTATTATAAACCTCTTCGTATATCCGGACCGGATCCGCGCCTTTTCTTACAAGCTCCGCGCAGCTGAGAAAAGTCTCCTCTGTTGTCCTCGGGTATCTGAATGATCCCGTGTCAGTTATTATTCCCGTATATAGTGCTTCTGAAATTTTTTTGTCTATCGAATCGGGAGATTCTTTGCTCAGGTAATCGTAAATTATCTGGCAGGTCGATGGTGATTCGGGATCGCTGATTGCAAGATTATAGTTCTCTGGTCTCAGATCCTGGTGATGGTCGATGCATACTTTCTTAGCGGGTGAACTAACAAGGCTCCTCTCCATAGACCGCGTTCGTACAAATTCATTTGTGTCGAGCAATACTATCAGGTCCGCGTTCATTATAATTTCCTCATTCTCTTTCTGATCATGTTCAAAAACCCGTATCGAATCATCCGGATCGAGAAATTTCAAATTATCCGGTGTCTGTGAATGATTTATAACTACCGGGTTCTTGTATTTCTTTTCAAGGAACTGCTTAAATGAAATCTCGCTTCCTATGGCATCGCCGTCGGGTACTACATGTGTAGTCAATACGATCTTTTCTGAGGAATCAACTATTTTGTTAAGCTCTTTATACTTTTCACCCATATAAAGCAAATGCTAAATTTAACACAAATTTATACCTATTACAATGAATATGGTAGCCTGGCTTAGCAAAATACTTGTCCATAATGGGAAATAAATATTTTTTCATTCATAGCTTTCTTCCTTGTTGTTAATGTCTCCTGATTTGATGTCCTTTATGTAGAATTTGAGAGCATCTCTCATATCCTAAGCTAAATTCATGTACCTCCTCTCGAATCTCGGTTTAAACTCTTCATTCATACCCATCATATCCTGAAGCACAAGTACCTGCCCATCACAATGCGGTCCCGCTCCTATACCGATGGTTGGAATCGATATTGCCTCGGATATTTTCTTGCCAAGCTCCATCGGAATTTTTTCCAGTACAATCGAGAAACACCCCGCCTTCTCCAGCGCTAACGCATCATTATATATCTGTTCAGCTTCTTCGTCTGTCTTGCCTCGTGTCTTGTAACTGCCGAACTCGTGTATGGACTGCGGCGTCAGTCCAAGATGTCCCATAACGGGAATACCGATCTCAACCACCCTCCTCACTGTTTCGGTAATATGTTTACCGCCTTCCATCTTCACGGCGTCACACTCGGTCAGCTTAAGCATCTTTCCGCAGTTCCTGATAGCATCCTCCGTTCCCACCTGGTAGCTCATGAATGTCATGTCACCAACAACGATCGCGTTCTTCACTGCCTTCTTTACTATCTTGGTGTGGTATATCATTTCCTCGAGAGTAACAGGTATTGTAGTTTCATATCCCTGTATTACATTACCCACAGAGTCCCCGACCAGGATTATCTCTATACCTGTCTCATCCAGCAGCTTCGCGGTCATATAATCATATGCCGTTAGCATGGAGATCTTATCACCATTCGCCTTCATCTGCTTGAGTACCTTCGTGGTAATATGTTTGTTGTCTTTACTAGTGGCTGACATTTTTATCCTCTTAAGAGGCCTCTTTCACTTTTCTTTATGAATGAAAGTATCTCATTTATCTCTGCAGTCTTTTCCATTTCCGCTTCGATCTTCTTTACAGCGTCGGACACGTTATATCCTGACCTGTAAATAATATCGTAGGCATCCCTTATGTTGCCTATCTGCTCATTGGAAAATCCCTTACGTCTCAGCCCGACAATGTTCACGCCTTCATACTTCAGAGGTTCGTTACCGGCCAATATGAAAGGTGGTACATCCTTAACCGCCTTACACGCCGCGCCTATCATAATGTGCTTGCCTATCTTTATGAACTGGTGCAATGCCGCCAGTCCGCCGATGAACGCGAAGTCATCAATCTCGACATGCCCCGCCATGTTCACCGCGTTGGCTATTATCACATTATTGTTTACGACACAATCATGCGCAAGATGCACGTAGCTCATTATAAAACAATCTTTACCGTCTTTCGTCGTACCGCTGTGCTTTGTACCGCGGTTGATCGTAGTGTATTCCCTTATCGTAGTACCATCGCCTATTTCAGCTGTCGTGGCTTCACCCTCGAACTTCAGATCCTGGGGAACACCTCCGATTATCGAACCGTGCCCTATCTTTACATTATTTCCGAGACGCGCGCCGTCTTCCAGCACTACGTTATTCCCTATGATACACCCATCACCAACGAATACATCATCATTTATGATGGTGTATTCCCCAATAGTGACATTTCCCCCTATGCTTGCTTTTTTACTGATCTTAGAAAATTCCATTAGGGTAATTTCAATATTACAATAAGTTTAAAAAGAAGTGTAATTAAAGTTTTGCTTCGATGAGATAATCATCCTCTCGTGAAGTGGTTTTAGTGATCATTTCGGCTATCAGGCCAAGAGTCATGAACTGTACACCAACTATCGTAAATAATATACCGACAAGGAACAACGGCCGGTCACTGATGGACATATTCTCTACGTATTTCATGAATGTAAGATACGTCATTATTATGAATCCGCAGAAAAAGCTCAGCACGCCAAGCACACCGAATATGTGAAGCGGTCTGCTCATGAACTTGCTCGTGAAGAACACAGTCAGAAGATCTAGGAATCCGTTTAAGAAACGGCTCGGACCGAACTTGGTAACGCCGTACTTCCTCGCGTGATGTTTCACCGGTTTCTCGGTTACTTTGAACCCGGCAAGGTGAGCAAGCGCCGGTACATACCTGTGCATTTCACCGTATATCTTTACACTCTTGATGACATCTTTCTTGTATGCCTTCAGTCCGCAGTTGAAATCGTGCAGCTTTACACCGGAAACTTTTGACGTGGCGAAATTGAACAGCTTCGATGTGTGCTTCTTAATAAACGGGTCGTAGCGAACCTTCTTCCATCCCGTTACAAGGTCATATCCTTCGTTCAGCTTTTGTATCAGTGAAGGTATCTCCTCGGGGTCATCCTGAAGGTCAGCGTCCATTGTAATTACAATGTCGCCCTTCGCTTCCTTAAAGCCCGCCGCGAGCGCGGCTGATTTACCGTAGTTGCGCCTGAACTTGATACAATGAAACCTGCTGTTCTTGGAATTTATCTCTTTGATCTTCTTGAATGAACCGTCTGTGCTTCCGTCATCCACGAATATCACTTCGTAATTACAATTCAGCTTATCGAGCACGTTATACAGCTTCAGCGAAAGCTCCATTAACGAATCTTCCTCATTGTACAGAGGAATCACCACCGACACCATCCTGTTGGAAGGCACCAGCTTACGCACGTCCATGCGCTTTTCTTCTTCCGGGTTCTTATCGCCTGAGGATTGTGTCTTTTCCCTGTTTTCGGGCTTTTTTCTTACGTTGGAATATCGTCTTCTGCGGTGTCTGACGGGGGGTTTTCGTCTTCCCTTATCATTACCATTTTCGGATAAATTCTCTGAAGCGGGGGCGTTTTTCTTTTTCTCGTCTTCCTTTAAATTATTGTTTTTCCTTTGCATA
>CALGOI010000166.1 GCA_937959065.1 uncultured Ignavibacteriota bacterium
ACGGACCGAACTTTCAAAAGAAAAGACAGGTGTGCATACGGGCGCTATAGCAATAAATCCTGCAAACGGTAATGAAATACCCGTATTAATATCGGACTATGTACTTGCAAGCTATGGGACAGGGGCGATAATGAGTGTTCCTGGACATGATGAAAGGGACATGGAGTTTGCTAAGAAATTCAACCTTGAAATTATTCCGGTACTTATTCCCGAGAATCATAAAGAATCTGCTTTCAAAAAAATCAAAGCAGAGGGCGTTGGGGAATTAATCATTTCAGGACCGGGAGTTAAGAGTATCGATCCCGAAAATGGTGAAGAGTTAAATGATTTTCTTAAAAAGACTAAAGAGGGGGAAACGTGTTTCACCGGTGACGGATATGCGATTAATTCCGGATTCCTTACGGGTCTTTCGACTCCTGAAGCAAAGTCTAAGATGATCGAGTGGCTAGAAGAAAACAATCTGGGTAAGAAAAGCATAAATTACAAACTCCGTGACTGGCTTTTCTCGCGTCAGAGATACTGGGGTGAACCCTTCCCTATTCTTCATCATAATGGTAAACACCAGGCACTTTCAAGCGATGATTTACCCCTTGACCTCCCAGAGGTAGAATCTTATCAGCCGACCGGTACAGGGGAATCTCCTCTTGCCGGAATAGATGAATGGGTAAATGTAGAAATAGACGGAAAACATTATCGCCGTGAAACCAATACAATGCCACAGCTCGCCGGCTCAAGCTGGTATTTTCTCCGATATATAGATCCAAAAAACGAAAAGATATTCTGCGATAAAGATATAGAGCAGTACTGGCTTCCCGTAGATGTTTATATCGGCGGTTCTGAGCATGCAGTTGGTCACTTACTTTATTCACGGTTCTGGCAGAAATTCCTTTACGACCGCGGCTATGTAACTCACAGGGAGCCATTTCAGAAGCTATTTAATCAGGGAATGGTGCTCGGTGAAGACGGAGCCAAAATGAGCAAATCCCGCGGAAACGTTATCAACCCAGATGACATTGTTCGTGAATATGGTGCTGATTCGATGCGTTTATTCGAAATGTTCATGGGGCCACTCGAAACCGCAAAGCCCTGGAGTATGGAAGGTATTGCAGGTATAAACAGATTTCTTAACAGAGCATGGCGTCTTATAATAGATGAGAATACCGGTGAGATCAAATCAACCATCGTCGATGAAGCGCCTGCTGTGGAGCAGAATAAACTTCTTCACAGGACGATAAAAAAGATAACTAAGGATATAGAAGACGGCGATATGAAGTTCAATACCTCTATAGCACAGATGATGATATTTGTTAATGAGCTGAATAAAGCGAAAAGCATTAGCAAGGAAGTGATAGAAAAATTCGTTCTCATTCTTGCGCCTTTCGCGCCTCACATGGCTGAGGAGCTCTGGGAGAGACTTGGAAATAAAAATTCAGTCAGCCGTGTAGAGTGGCCGGCTTTTGACGAAGGGCTGGCAAAAGCAGACAGTGTAGTAATCGCTCTTTCTGTGAACGGGAAAGTACGTGACAAAATCGAAATGGATTATGACACTGACGAAAAAACCCTCGAACAAAAAGCACTGGATAATGAAAAGCTTAAAAAGTTCATATTTGGAAAAGATATTATAAAGATCATCACAGTCAAAAACCGAATGGTTAATATAGTGGTAAAATAATACGCCTTTAAATACATGTTTCAAAAAGCCGGTCTTATTTCCGGCTTTTTTTGTGTTTATCATAAGCCTTGATTTAATCTTAATAAGTCAATAGATTTAAACAGAGCTAAGGAATAGGAGAAAATACAATGAGGTACATTACCACACTATTTGTTCTTGTGCTTGTATCCTATTTCCCAAATCAATCACACCCTCAATCTTTTATAAAAAGTCAAAGACTTCTTGAAGGATTGAATATATCCACTTACATAACCAATACAGGAATTTTTAACCAAAACACCTCTCAAAATAATTTTCCGGGTCTTATGTGGCCAAAAGGTAGTAATAAGTTTGCTATCTTTACATCAGGTATAACGATTGCTGCATTTGTTAATGGAAGACTTAGAATGGCAAGTAATTCCTGGACAGGAGAGTACAGGCCCGGGTATATTGAATTAGAGAATGGAAATCCGGAACCTAAAACAAATCCCGGTTTTAGAATTTATAAAATAAGTTCAAATGATAATTGTAATAATAGTATTGACTGGGCCGAATGGGGTGCGATGATACCCTACGGCGCGCCATATACTGATAAGAACAATAACTGTATTTATGACCCGTGCATTGATATTCCAGGTGTAAAACATTCATATCAGACTGTCTTTGTTCACCTGACCGACGGATATCCCGAGAGTCATTATGGAAGTGAAGGTTTTGGAGGGGGAACAAAGCCTTTGAATGCTGAGATGAGCATCACAGCGTGGACATACTGAGAACTGCCGGATGTACAATATTTTAAATTCAATATCATTAATAAAAATAATAAAGCCAGGAAAAGAAAGAAATTTTCATTAATATATGATACAGAAAATACTGAAGAGTAAGATA
>CALGOI010000167.1 GCA_937959065.1 uncultured Ignavibacteriota bacterium
CACACGCGACAAAGAATAGAGTTAAAAGTAATAGCACTTTCATAATAAATCTAATTTAAATTTGTAAATTTTTTTACTGCATCACCAGGTTATGCCCCGATGCGTAAAACTTAATTTAGAATTCTATTAGCTTATTTGGATGTAAATCAACTATGGAATGTGATGGAGGAATATCGATTTATTTACAAGCCCAGTCTAAAAGAACCAACTATAAAAAATGAAGTAATAAAACTAATGGCTGTAAAATAGATAAGATGTATGTTCTTTCAAATAGGCGTAATCCCTATTTTTTGTAGGAAATTTCCTTTTTTACGATTACTTATTCCTACGTTTATAATTGGTTAAATTTTCTTCAGAATTCTATGTTATTTTTGAAAAATTTTAGTTAACATAAAGTTGCGTTCAAATTTCCCACAAATTTAAAGTTTCAAACCAATGGGTATCGGTTTACCTAGGGCACGCCGGTCAAATCCACGGACAAAGCCACCAGTTGTTCCTGACTTTTTTTTACAAACTTCATACAGAATGATTCATGGAAACAGGAAAAATGATATTAATAAATACCTTTAACAGTTTTTTATTAAAAAAACCAAAATTGCCATGGCGACACAAACAACCGGAAAGCTTTTAATGTACAACAAGGAGGACAATGAGCTATTACAGGAGCAAGAGTACAAGCTTGTAGCAGGTAAGGGTAACTGGTATGTATCAGAAGAAGGAAAGTTTATTAATCGGCCGGATGTAAGTGCAAAGTGCGAGTTTAACCTCACCCCGATGGGTTATTCGGGAATAAGGATACAGGTCAGCACTCCGGAGAAGAACATCACGTATGAAATCACGGGCTCTAACGGAAAGAACTACACTTATTTTTTCAGGGAGCAGGATGATATGCAGTCAGGTGAGGTGGATATCGAAGATAAGATATTTGACGGTCCAAATCCAATGTTCGATTATTTCAACGCGTTATTGATGATAGGATTAAGCGACGGGGAAACAGCCGTAAAGAAGGTTTACGCAATAAACTGGAGTACGGGCGAGCTGATTCCCTGTGAATACAAGTTTACCAGAAAGGGCAATGTAATAGAGATAGAGAAGCCGGAATTTCTGGGTAATTCAAGGATAACGCTATCGGAGAAAGATTTCGGTCTCATGGAGTATGAAGGACCGGGAGAGATATATAAATTCGCAAGCTAATCATAATTTCATAACAGATTCAGCCCTGTTTACTGCGGTAAACGGGGTTTTTTATTTATGAAGGCAGACATATTCAAGGATCCCGATAACCTGCTCTTCGTTTTGCGCTACCGCCATAGCATTCGCGTCGATCTCCTTAAGGGCGTGAGTGTGTTCGTCGGGATGAATGACAATTAGCTGTTTGCCTTTCCCTATCGCATAACCAGCATCGAAGGCAGCATTCCATTGACGGTACATCTCTCCAAACTTAACAATGACAATATCAGCTCTGTCTATGCCGGTTTGGATGCGGAGCATGTTAACTTTCGCCGATTTGTGGTCTTTCCAGAAGTCAGAATCTTCAGCACCAAGTATATCTCCTGCGTCATCGCTGGCCGGATGGTCGGTAACGGGTGTGAATATATTTTCCGGAAGATTTTTCTCTTTAATACCCGTGATAATTGTTTCTCTCCAGTCAGAATGTATCTCACCAGACAGATAAACGTTAATTTCCATTTTCAATTTTATAAAATTTAATTGTGCGGTTTAATAAGGTTGTATTCGCAGACGGAATAAAGTACTTCATCCGTTAATTATTTTTCATTAGCAAGTATGATTTGGATTTGTCATTCCATCCCGCCTGGGATTCATATTTTACCTTGTATACTGTCAAGTCAGCCTGGGATTCATACTGAACAAAATATACAGTAAAATCAGCCTGGGATTCGTAACCTACAAAATACCAGAGTCCGTCCTCATCGGCCTGGGATTCATATTGAACGACATATACGTTAAGATCCGCCTGGGATTCGTAATCCACAATATAAACCTTCAGGTCAGCCTGAGATTCGTATTGAACTGGAAAAATGCTCTGTGAAAAAGCTGAAGAAGCAACGAGCAGGAAAATCAAATAAAGCAGCGTTTTCATGTTTTCAAAATTTAATTATCGATACTAAATATTAGACAATTAATATATAGAAAAGTTTCAACCATTATTCTTCTTGATCTTTTTATAAGTCTTGATAAACAGACCTAATATTAATGGAAGTGCATATAAACTGGTCTTTGCAGCTCCTGTATGAAAAAAAGCAAGAACGGCAGAGAAAAGAAACATTAAAGGTGTGATCATCATCATCTTGGTAATAAACCTCAGGTCTTTCATATTCAGATCTTTATTTATGAGCCTGTATCCACGTATGGCATATTCCCAGTGAACAATGAGAATCGCCCCGAGTATAATGAGATTTACACAATATACCTGGATGCTGATATGATTATTGGTATACTCAACCAGCATGGTAGTGGTAAAAGGAATTATTGCAACGAACATTAAAAAAAATATGTTTATCCACATTAGATTTCTGTCAGCCAGCCGTATATCACGAAACTGCATCTGGTGACGTATCCAGAATAAGCCTAATACAACAAAGCTGATGAAGTAATTTTCAAGCAACGGGAGAACTTGTATTAGCTTATTGATTGTAGTTGTATCATCCTGTGAAAGTGGAGGAACTTTGACATTAAGAATAAGAAGAGTCATTGTAATGGAGAAAACTCCATCGGAAAGCGCTTCGATTCTCGATACACCGTATCTTTCGCCATCAGGTGCCAGGAATTTCTTTATGTTCAATATACGGGGTTTGTTTTATAAGATATTAAAAAATAACAATTATATGGTAAAAGTTATGTCGAAAAATGCAGTTTACTTTTAAAAGTATTATAATAGGCAAGCCGGTACTAATTATATAATATTTATGTAAAAGTAAGCAATTCTTATTGTCTGTGTATTTGAAAAGGGATTACTTATATTAGATAACTAGAGTAACGGACATTAGACCTCCGGATAATCCCGGAGGTTTTTTTTGTATAAAATTAAACTAAATAATGTACACAGTTAAGTTCAAAGAATTAGACCTGTCAAACGAGATAATGAAGGCTGTAGAGGATATGGGATTTGAGGAAGCTACTCCGATCCAGTCACAATCGATACCAATAATAATGCAGGGTAAAGACGTAATCGGACAGGCACAGACAGGGACAGGAAAGACGGCTTCATTCGGGATACCTATAATAGAAAACATAAATAACCGTAAGAAGATACAGGCGGTAGTATTATGTCCAACCAGGGAGCTGACTATACAGGTAGCAGAGGAAATAAATGAGTTATTGAAATACAAGCAGGGCATTAGCATAGTGCCTATCTACGGCGGACAATCCATAAGCAGGCAGATAAAAGCGCTTAAGAGCGGAGTTCAAATAGTTATTGCAACACCGGGAAGACTGCTCGACCACATAATAAGAAAGACGATCAAGCTGGACAGTGTGTTCATGGTCGTGTTGGACGAAGCTGATATAATGCTCGACATGGGATTCAGGAATGACCTGGAGGCCATACTGAAGACCATCCCTAAAGAAAGACAAACGGTGTTGTTTTCGGCAACAATGTCAAAACCTATCCTGGATCTTACAAAGAAGTATCTCGTGAATCCGGAGATGGTGAAGGTAGTTCACAAAGAGCTAACCGTACCTAAGATCGAACAGTATTATCTCGAAGTAAAACCAAATGTGAAACTGGAAGCCTTAACGAGGCTGCTCGATATACACGACCCGGAATTAGCCATCGTATTCTGCAATACTAAGAAGGGGGTGGATAAACTTGTAAGCCATCTGCAGGCAAGGGGATATTTTGCTGATGCATTACATGGTGACCTGCGACAGCAGCAAAGGGATAAGGTAATGTCAAAATTCCGTTCCGGCGAACTGGATATACTCGTAGCGACAGACGTTGCCGCCAGGGGTATCGACGTAGATGAGATAGACGCGGTATTTAATTACGATGTTCCTCAGGATGAAGAGTATTACGTTCACAGGATAGGAAGAACAGCCAGAGCGGGACGTGAAGGAAAATCGTTTACTTTCGTCACAGGAAAAGAAATATATAAGATCAGGGATATAGAGAAATTTTCTAAGACAAAAATAGTAAGACAAAACATCCCGTCGGTAAAAGATGTCGAGGAAGTGAAAACCACTGAGATAGTAGATGAGATAAAGGAAGTACTCAGCGATACAAAAGGTTTATCGCGGTACAGGGACATACTTGATAAAGTTATGCAAGAGGATTACACATCAGCTGAAGTAGCCATGGGCCTTCTTAAGATACTACTTGAAGGAGAAACAATGATACACCAGGAATCCCCTTCAAAGCCTGCATCATCCGGCAAGACCGAAAGAATATTTGTAAACATAGGAAAGAGCAAGAAGGTAAAGCCGGGCGACCTGCTTGGAGCATTTTCGGGAGAGTCGGGGATACCGGGGAGCGCAATCGGCGCGATAGATATCTATGACAAGTTCAGCTTCCTGGAGATAGATGGTAAACACGTAGATACTGTCTTGAAGAAAATGAATAAGGTTACATTTAAGGGAAAGAAGCTTTTTGTAGAGCCGGCAAAGAAGAATTAGGGATAGTTTAAGATATTCTTACCGAGAATAATATTTCGGGTTCCAATGAATATGCCGTTCTGTTTTGAAAGAGGGATTATTCCCGAGCCGGCATTATCCCGAACCCGGTTCCTGTAATCTTCATCAACAAAAGGGTCCTCTTCGAATACGATATCGTCGATGTAATATTCGTTTATCTCCGGTTCCTTTACTATCATATGAATATGAGCCGGTTCGGTAGCATTTGGATATGGTGCAGGTTTTAGTGTAAAAAACTTGTATTCGCCTTTTTCGTTTGTTTTTAGCCAGCCCCTAAGATACCCGTGACGGTTCCCCCAGCCGGTTTCACCGCCTTTTTTAGAATAGTATCCTTCACTGTCAGTATGGTAATAATATATAACAACATCTTTAGCGGGGGTTATGCCGTCAATTTCATAAACGACACCCGAGATCATTAGTTTATCCACGTCTTCAAAAAACCCGGATGTAGTATCGGTGTGGTCTAATTTTTCATGTGGAACGGGTGATTCATAAATTGCCTCACACCCTTCACATCTTCCACCAACAGGGTCATCAGAGACAGAACCTGACCTAACATCTTCAACTCTACCGCAAGCCGAAAGACAGAAGACAATTGAGAATAACAATAATATATTTTGGTATTTTCTCATTTGTAATTAGATGAACAGAATCCCAAATTGGTTTATTGTGTGTTTATAAAAGCACCATTAGATAGTAAAGGTACGCATTCACTAACATTAATCTCAGCTGCAAGAGAGACATCCTTCACATAACCTCTTTCAACCAACTCAATGCCGGAGACACAGTTTAGCAAAGTATCAGTCTCATTATTTTGAAATGACTGATAAATACCAGTCGCAATTTTAGCTTCAAGTGATTGTTTTCCTTTTAATTGTGAAATAACTGCTCCAGCACCAAGTATATCTTCGAGCGCAAACCGAATCGAACCGTCAGGCCACCTTTCACCAGCGGGAATAACTGTTATCCTTTCACCGTGATCATTTGCATACTCTGCAACAGAACGGTAATTTCTTAAGCATCCGCATAAAGTAAGAATCTTAGCGGTAGCAAGTGAAAGAGTCGAACCATTAGGAGAAGGTAGAACTAGTCTTGTTTCAGCAGGTATATTCATCAAAGAGCAAGGAGAGAGAGATAATTCGGTTCTACTTCGTGGTTTTGCCAGGATTGCGTTGTTAGAAACGGCATACTCTTGTGCTTCCCTACCTTCCAAATTACAGGGATACACAATGGCTCCTTTATCACAAGCAATATCAACAGATGTTGAGAATGAAAGGACATCGACAATTATAAAAACATCAGTAACCGGTAAAAATTTTTCAATACCTTTTAAACCCCATTCACAGTTTATCATATGCCCATTCATAAGGATAAATTACAAAATGCGGATAACATATAGTAATAAAAAAAGCACCTTGCGGGGCTTTTCTTTGTCGAACCTTTTGGTTATAAGGTCTAGGATCAATGAAAGAACAAACTTATTTTACTGTTCGAGAGCCGTCTGGCTGGTAAACGAATCTGAAAGTATAATATCTGAAGTTGACCGGATTCGGGAACGGCTGTGGGTTCTGGTCTTTATAATAGCTAAGAATCTCTACTTTAGCGTATTTACCGTCACCTGTTTTGATAATTAAAACAACACCGGGTATCGCAGCAATGTAATTATTCATGAAGTCATATGAATACCATCCGTTTCCTGATCCGGTCGGGATAGCGAAAGTGGAATCGTTCTGGTCGACCTGATAACCTGCATCGGGCGCAATAGAAACTGTGTCAAAACTTGAATTACGGTAAACAATAGCCCCGCCCTGTCCGGGTCTCAATGGACCTCCGTTTATAATAATAGTAGTCCCACGGAATGCGATGTCCCAATTAGCGGTAGCAGTATCACTACCGGTAACGACAGAGCTGTCCGAAAAACGGAAGTAGGTAAAGTTACCTGTTCCCGCAGTATCAGCCTGCAGGTTGCTGTAAGTTCTGACATTAAGTTCACCAGCCGGTGGAGGTGGCGGTTCTACCACATCAGTCGAGCAGGAGGTTAATAAAACTGCTCCGGCTATAAAGAAGAATAATAGAGATAAAATTGAATGAATGTTTTTCATGTTGAATACTAAATTATTTTAATAAATTAACTTTTAAGTGCGACCAAATTAGTCCTTTTTAGGTATAAAAAATTTTAAAAGCTGGTTTCTATTCCGGCAAAAATTATCCTGCCGGGTAATTCCGGAGTATATTGCAAACTTGTTTTATCGAAAATATTTTCCACTCCGGCATTAACTCTGAAGTTTCCGAATCTTTTTGATGCATTGATATTCCAAAGCACATACCCCGGAGCATATTCGTTATCATTATCGAGAATGAGATTACCGTTCTTATCGGCAAATCCGTATTTACCTTTCATAATTGCTCTCAGATAAACATTCATTTCAAGAGGGACATAAGTATAAGAAAGTTTTGCAACACCTGAGTGCATAGGCCGATTAAACAGTCCACCGTATTCAACCAGCTGTACAGGGCGTGTGACTCCGGTCGAGCCAACTTTGAAGATCCTCTTTCCCTGGATATCGTCTACAACATCCTTGTCTCCTGTCTCCAGATACTGGTATCCAAAAAAGAATGAAATGGAGTTATCCTTCCATAGAGACGGTGTATAATCAATACTGGCATCTAATCCCTGTGTGTATACCCTATTAACATTAAAATATGTAAAGACGCTCTGACCGTTAGTTTTCCTTGCAACAGGAAGAACATCAATCAGGTCACGAATATCATTACGGAATAAATTTACTTTGAAATTCAGGGAGTTAAATGTATTAAGTTCGATACCAAAATTAACTGCATCCGACGTCTCGGGATTAATATTTTTTACAGACGCCGGGTCGATGAATACTTCATCTATCATGCCGGAGCTTTCAAGCTGCGCGAAAGATTCAGCGAAGTTATATGTACCAAACACGCTATAACCCACCTGTGGATTTGCAAAATCGAGATATAGCTGCTGGAATGTCGGAGCTTTAAAACCTGCTCCATAAGATGACCTAATCGATAAATATTCAAATGGTTTGTAGTACGCCGAAACTTTAGGGCTGAAAGCAGATTTATAATCGCTCGGCGAGTCAAATCTTGCACCTATAATCAGTTCGAGGTTTTTAAGAATTTTCCACTGGTTCTGTGCGAAAGCGAAGAGGTTGGATGAATTTCTGCTTCCCTCGTATATGCGGTCAGCTTCTACTTCCTCCAGTATAATACCAGTCCCGGTAGTTAGAAGATTGTTCTTAGTCCATCTGTTTTCAGCGGTAAGTTCGGCTTTATTATAAGTCTGATTAAAGTTATCCTCAAAGAATGTCGAACCGTCATTCCTATAAGAGAGCAGTGACTCGTATTTGTAATAAGACGAGTACAGATAAAGGTTAAGATTAAAATCAGGTGTAAAGAAATGTCTAACGCTTCCTGAAATGTCAAACTCATTCAAGGTTTGTTTATCGTCGAGCAGTACGTTTGAAGTAGTAAAAGCTGTATTTGTTATATCCTCAATATACACTCTGCTATTTAGTGAAAGGTCGGTATTTCCTCCGAGGGTTAAACGGAAACGCGGATTAACAGTATAAGTAGAAAAATCAGGTCCTGTTTGTGATTCGGTTTGCGGTGTTAGGTCATATCCGTCAGAACTGTATCTGTTAAGGAAGAGATACATTCCGTAATTCTCTTTCGAGTACTGCACGTCTCCCGTGAGATCGATGTTATTATTTGTAGCGTATCTTACTTTAAGCTTCGAACCGAACTCCTTAACAGGACGTGAAGTGATTATGTTTATCACTCCTGCAAGAGCATCGTTGCCGTAGAGTGACGACGACGGACCTTTTACAATTTCGATTTGCTTAACATTATCGATTGTAACACGATTGAGATCTATAGTGCCTCCATTTCTTCCGATAAGGGGTTCTCCATCTATCATTATTAGAGTATAGTCAGCATCAAGTCCCTGCATCTGCACTCCCGCCCCAAGGAAATTTGTAATCGATATTCCAGTCTGCTCGGCAAGAATATCGGTAAGCCTTACGAAGCCGCTTTCCTCGATCTCCTCTCTGGTTATAACGGTAACCGGGATGGGAGATTCTTTGTAAAGCTCCTCGGTTCTTGTGCCGGTGACAACAATTACGTCTGTTTGGACTTTTATTGTTGAGTCTATATCCTTTTGTAATGAATCTTGTGCGTATACATTAACAAATGTACAAATGAGGAGTGCTGGTAAGAAAAGAGTGATTACATTATTCAATAGGAATTAATAATTTATGTTTTTTATTTATACTCGGTCTTAATAAAGATAACGGAGTTAAATTAAATTATCAATCCAGAATTGATTAATCTGATTTTTTTAAGACGAATATTTTATAACGTCTATTTATGTTGTTCAGAATCAGGGACTTTGTACTTGATTAGGCTGTCAAGCCATAGATTATATATCGGAAGGTTGTGGTTCGCTAATATGCTGAAGTGATTAATATTGAAAGAGTGTACATCTCCAACATGAGTGTATGGAAAAGGAGATTTAAAATTACTTAAGTTTGGGGTAATTGAGGTTGGAACTTCAGTAAAAAAATCGGAGTTATTTTCTACCCGGTGAATCGTAAGATTGTTTTGTGATTTTACAAGGTCAGCAAATGCAGCATTCCCAACTCTTGGACATCCATATACATAAGCGAGGGTTCGCTCTACATTTGGCACGTTATAAGTCATGTCAGCCGAAGACAGTACTGTCATGGCTGCTCCCAAAGAATGACCCGTGACAATAAAAGTAAATGGATTATTTGAAAAACCTTTTACTATGGATAAGACCGAATCTCTCATTTCGCTATAGATTGTATTAAAGCCATTGTGTATCATTACATCTTTGTAATAATCATCACCGTCTGCACCGAGAAATTTTGCCGGAACCATGCTCAGGCGTAAATCCTGATCCCATTCATCTTCTGTTAAGGTTCCGCGAATAACGAGTATCAGCAGGTTCTGATTAAAGTCAGTAGTAAGAAACGTCATAAAAATTTTTTTCCCGGGAGCATACTCAATATCTGTCAACTGTTTATAGATTTTTGTGTGAGGCGGGTTAAGCAGAGGTTTTTCATTCTTTGCTGCAATTTCCAGTCGAAGAACCGCATCGGAGCACCAACGTGCAACCTTTGGATCCCAACGATTTAGTTCGGTTTTAGTATGAGTAAATTGATCCGGCAGGTCGAGGTCCATTGTTTTAGAAGGCAGCAATATACCATGAGGATTTGTTAACATCCCAACAATAACTTCTTCTGTTTTTTCTTCAAGCAGAAACCACAGTCCGCCGAGAACAACCGCAATTGTAATTAGCACTGATGCCAAAATTTTATCACTTTTTTAAAAATAGATAGATTTATTAAACAATGAAAGTGATGAATATAAGGCAAGGCAATTAAAATATGTAATTCTATTTTAAATAAAAAAGCTCACTTAAAAATAAAGTGAGCTTTTTGAGTTTTAAACAATATTATCAAATCTGACCAATTCCATTTTATGCGAACCACCATCAGTATCAATATTAACATCGATTTCTTTTTTCCCTGATAATCCCTTAATTACGAAGAAGTAGAGCAGTACCAATACAACCACAGTTAGTAATATCATTGCAAAAACTGATACAACAGAACTACCTTTTTCTTCTGCCATAATTAAGTGTTTAAATTATTTGAATGAACAATGATTAAAATTAGGGATTGGAAATATTTTTAGCAAGTAAAAATATTGATGCCCAATATAACTTAAGGGTCTATACTGCCTCAGCATTTTTAATAGAGGAATGAAGCTATATATTGATATAGAGTTATTCCGATTATTATATTAAAGGGGAAAGTAATACCAAGTGAAGCAGTGAGGTAATATGTGGGATTCGAATTTGGAAGTGCAATCTGCATAGCGGCCGGCGCGGCGATATACGAAGCGCTTGCTGAGAGAGTTCCCAGCACCACGGTTCCACCATAGCTCAACCCGCACAGCTTACCCGCAACTATTCCAAGTATTCCAGCGATAACAGGCATACCGATTCCAAACAATACTAAGGGTATCCCGACTTTTTTCAGGTCTTTTAATCTTTTAGCGGTTATAATTCCCATTTCAACCATAAATAATGCAAGAAACCCTTTGAAAAGATCAATAAAGAAAAAGTCCAGTTGTTTATTCCCGGTGTAGCCTATAAAGATACCAATTGTCAATCCGCCTACTAACAAAAGGATACTTTTTCCAAGGAATACATCATGGACCAATGCTTTTACATTAAACTTTGTATTGGTATCCACTTTTGCAAGCAGTATAGCTGCTGCAATCCCGGGAATCTCAAACAGTACAAGCAATACAGTACTGTACTGTTCATATATGATACCGCTGGCTTTTAGAACCGATGTAACGACGGCAAATGTTACTGCGCTACACGAACCGTAATGAGCAGCAATAGCTATTGAATTAACTTTATCGAACTTCAGTAGATTTTTGAGAATGTAAAATGCAATTAATGTGATTACAGGCCCAAGGATCAAGGTACCTAAAGCAGGGTAAACAATATCGGACAGACCCGTCTTGTAAAGTTCTATCCCGCCCTTAATTCCAATTGCAAGAAGTAAGTAAATACTGATTGTATTATAAAAATCGTCGGGAATTTTAAGGTCGGATTTTACCAGTTGTGCTAAAGCACCCAGAAGGAAAAATAATATTACGGGATCAAGAATGGACATCGGTGTAATATAAAAATACTAAACTAATTTTTGAATTCTAATTGTCCGGAAAAAATTAATACTGGCTAAGCATAAAGTTTTTCACTTTTTCGTTTACTGGATAGTTTAACACAGTATCTCGATCGTCATATTGCTGGATTATTCCCTCGTCGATCACCATAATCTTATCCGCAAGACGTTTGGCTTCCTCCAGATCGTGCGTGACCATAATTATACACCGGGGTTCGTTTTCCTGCAAAGTTAAAAGCTCCGCATGTATCTCGTTTTTGGTGGTTGGGTCGAGGGCACCGAAGGCGTCATCCAGCAAACAGATCGGTGGATCCATGATCATCGCACGGCAGATACCCACTCGCTGCTGTTCTCCA
>CALGOI010000168.1 GCA_937959065.1 uncultured Ignavibacteriota bacterium
CCATAATCAATATGGAAATCCTTTCGGTTTACTACCGTCATTCCAGTAAAGGTGGCAACTTCATTTTCCACTCCATTAAAATCAAAGGGGACGTCCATTTCTTTGGTTACATCTTTAATCGTTAACTTTCCTTTCAGTTTATAGTTATACTCTCCACTGTTTTTTACAATCCCGGTAGCCTTATAGCTAATCAACGGGTATTTTTCTGCATCAAAAAAATCATCGGTTCTCAGATGTTCATCACGCTTTTTACTGTCTGTATCAATGGTTTCAACATCAAGTGTCAGGAGTACGGAAGATCTGGTTAAATCATCCTTTATATCCGCACTCCCTTTCAGTCCTCCCATCTTACCATCAACAGACATCATCCACATATTCTTTATCTTAAATCCAACTACTGATTGATCGGCTATAAATTCCCAATTCCCGATAGCATTTTTCATATCTTCATCTGTTTTACCGGAATAATGACTGACCGTAAAAGCGGACAATGTAACTATTAGCAGTAATCCTATGAATAAGTATTGTGTTTTCATGGCTTATAAATTTTTCAGTATTTCACTAATGCTTGCTCTTTTCTTGTAGTCAGACTTAAAATGCACGTACTTGATTTTACCGTTTATATCAATAATATAGGTTGCTGGAACAGGCAGGGTATTAGAATCATCTCCGTTGGTTTTTTCGATATTCATTCCAAAAACCTTATACATGAATGCTTTGCCCTTACCAACTGTATAATCCACTTTGTAATCTTTCATAATCTGATAGGTAGTATCGCTGATAATGCTGAAACTTGCTCCAGTCTTACTAATAGTTTTTTCCGCAAACTCAGGTAACTCTGGAGAAATGGCAATAACTGAAGCTCCTTTATCCAGAATAAGTTGTAATGAATCCTGCAACTGGCTTAAATGTTTGTTGCAATATGGACACCAATAGCCTCTGTAAAAAATTAATACCACAGGGCCATTTTCGATGACCTTCGATAGATTTAATTGATTTCCGGCTTGATCAATGCCAAAGAATTCAGGAGCATCATCCCCTACTTTAAGGCCTTGTACTGTTACTTCATCATCTTTGGAAATTAGAGTAAATGCCCCAATGATCAGTGTTGCAATGACAAGGCCACCTATAAGAATTATTTTTTTGATCATTTTAACAAGCATTTGAATCCTCGTGCAAATATAAATATATTCGTTTAAACAAAGAACGTTTAAACGAATATATTTATTATCAAATTGTTAGTGTTTCATTTGGGCTTGAAGATTTTCAAAGGATTTTGAAACGATGATTGAAAACAACATGAAAACCATCCGGGGTAAAAGGGCAATGTTGCATAGCGATCTGGCAAAGCTCTACCAGGTATCTCCCGAATACCTGCACAAACAGGTATCAAAAAACAGCGATTGCTTCCCGGAAACCTTTTTATTAAAACTCACTCCACAAGAGCTGAATGCGTTTAAAGGGGAGGCATTCCCCTATGCCTTTACGGAACAGGGTATCTGAATGGCCGGAGGAAAGCTAAAAAGCAAACAGGCCATAAAAATCCATGTGCAATTCGTCCGCTATTTCGTACAGCTATTTAACCAGGCTTTGAATGATGCCAACCTAAGCGAAGAACTCAGGGAGTTGTTCCAGGGAGAAAGCATCTTTGAGGTTTTGCAGGCAATGGGGAAAGGGAAATCCTGAGTTTTACGGTTGTGTCATAGAGCGTAGGGAGAGAACAGGATATGACACAATTAAAGGTAAAAACCGTATCAATCCTCTATCAATTTCGTATCTTTGTAATGATAAAATATTGAATAGGTAGCGTCAAGTTACGTGTTCTTGTCTCAGAAAACTGACAATTTCAATAGACAAACAAGAACGCAAACATGGCGTCCACGATACATGCGTGGGCGGAGTTTGCTTTTGTTTTGTCGGGTATGTCAGTACCTCTGAGACGGAGCTTACTTGCAGCCCACGCACCTTTTTATAGAAACCTGTATGCAGGGCTGGTAGTACACAAAACGAACAGTTATGTATCAACCAGTCCGCTTACAATCGGGAGACCTGGTATGTATTTCAAACGGTCTCCCTTCCCCTGAGAAAACCTACGGCATACTTTTCTTCTTGAAAGAGCAGCCTTGTTTGTTAATGCCCAATGGCACGATCAAAGAAGGTGTTTCTATTGAATCTTTAGAATGGGTCTGCCACACTGCCCTTGTCCATAGCCCCTGCTTTCATTCACTGCAACAGGTAAGGCAGGGTTTTGCTACTGGAACCTATGACCATGTGATCGGTTCCATCCCAGGAGCAGCAACCCGAATAAGGGTTACGGAAAACAGAATTACTCACCCTCAAAATTCAAGGCCATGAGAAAGGTAATCAACTCAATAACGCAGTCTGCATTGTACTATTTCTTTTTGATGCTCATGCCCGTTGCAGCTATCCTGGACATGATCTGCAAAATGGATTTTACAGACTTTCAAGGCAAAATCAGCCACTCGATAGCAGTGCTACAATTTGCCCATTGTTTTGTCATGGCAGGAAGAAAGGAGGCACAATGGTAAGGATAGAAAAAGACCGGCTCATCATCGAGATCAAAGACGATAGTTCTGAACAGCTTTTACATGACTTTAGAAAGGCATTAACGCTGACAACGCAGACTATTCTGGCCAGTAAGGACAACTTTCTATCTGAAGAAAGCTGCGAGTATTATCCATTCCTGTTAGGATTACTAAAAGAGTTGGACTTTGATGAATTGCAGTACCGGGAGATCAGGAAAAATATGGCTGCTTCAAAGTCATAACAGGTCGCAAAATAGTTATGGTATGCTGATACTTTATCACTCTTTACTTAGGTTGTCTTTTCTTGCCTTTCCAAATTATACAGGTGGGTATAGTTTTGAACCATTGTTAAATCAAACTCTTAAAACAATGGAAAAAAACATTGAACAACTCACAGACGGTTGGTTCAGCCCGGAAGGGATCGAACGGTTTTATGCTCTGAAAGAGATACAGACTTTTAGCGAAACATTGAACCGGAAAATTGGAACCGTCAACAAAGGAGCAGGCAAAGAATACCGCCTGGTCAATCACTGGGACAGCGAAGGACTAATACCATCCGGCAGGGATTCCAGCAAGCAATGGCGCAAATTTAGTATCATGGACACGATCTGGCTGGACATCATTGAGGATTTACGAGCCTTTGGGTTCAGCATTGAAAACATACGCAAAGTAAAGGAGCAGCTTCATGTGCCTTATAAAAATACAGAGGCAACTTACCCTTTATTGGAGTTCTTTGTTTTTACCATCATTAGCAATTACAACCCTGTATTTCTCAGAATTGATCCCGATGGTAATGTGAAGATTCTATTACAAAGAGGGCTGATTGAGAATATGAAAAGGGAGAAAAACGGTAAGTGTATCTTGCTTACCCTGAATGATTATGTAAGGGAGAAACTTTCCCCTTTGTACGTTACTCCTTGCTACATCAGCCTGTGCGATATGGACGATGATGAAACTTCGTTGATTGAAACCATACGTACCAAGACCTTTCAGTCCATCAAAGTAAAAATGCGGGATGGAAAAATAGACATGATCGAGGGAACCGAAAAGGTAGCTACTAAAAACCAAAGAATAGTGGATTTACTGAAAGATGAAGATTACCAAAGCATCGAATTAAAGCAGGAAAACGGGAAAGTGGTATGTATCCACCGAACCGTAAAAAGAAAAGTATAAAAGCCATGACACAACATCAGGCCAATTACAGATCAATACGCTCACTGCAACAAACAGAGGCGTATAGATATGTGGAACCATGTTATCTATTGAAGAATGCAGAAAAATATTGGAAAAACACGGAGAAAAACACACGGATGAAGAAATAAAAGAAATCCGGGATACGCTTTACCTATTTGCGAAACATCAAATCAGAGATATAGAAAATAAGGAGTATGAAGAATATGAAAAATGCAATCATTTACACGAGGGTCTCAACGGACGAGCAGGCGGACAAGGGGTTCAGCCTGCCTTACCAGAAAGAAACATTGAATCGTTTCTGTGAGATCAAAAAGTACAATGTTATTAAACACTTTCAGGAAGATTATTCGGCCAAGACCTTTGATCGGCCGGAATGGAAAAAGCTGGTAGCCTATTGCAGAGCCAACCGGAAAGAAGTGGATATGGTACTGTTCACCAAATGGGACAGGTTTTCCAGAAACGCAGCGGAAGCCTATCAGGTAATTGATATGCTCAGGCGCATGGGAATCAACGTCAACTCCATTGAACAGCCATTAGACTTTGACCAGCCGGACAATAAAATCATGCTGGCCATCTATTTGGCTGTACCCGAAGTAGAGAACGATAAAATATCCATCAGGGTAACGGAAGGCTCCCGTAGAGCCAATAAAGAAGGTTGCTGGACTTCCACCGCACCGATTGGTTATAAAAACCAGCGAACCCCGGATGGAAAAGCAAGTTTGATCCTATCGGATAAAGCAAAATTAATTGAAGAATCATTCAGGCTCATTGCAGAAACAGGAAAGGCAGTTGACGAAGTGAGAAGGGTGATGCTAAAGAAAGGGCTTAAAATATCCCGTTCCCGTTTTCATCAGGTGATCAGAAACCCGGTCTATATAGGAAAAATACCTGTTGCTGCTTACAAACATGAGGATGCTGAAATTGTAGAAGGATTGCACGAAGGAATTGTACCGGAACAGCTCTTTAACCGGGTACAGGATGTTTTAAACGGAAGGAAACGGAAAACAAAGAAGTGGTCGTTAAAGGACGATAAGCTGCCACTAAGAGGACATATTCAATGTTCCCGTTGTGGCAAGCCGCTTACCGGAAGTGCTTCAACAGGCAGATTAGGAGGCCGGTATTATTACTACCACTGTCGTCAGGGATGTAAGGAACGATTTAAAGTGGCAGAGGCTCACGAATTATTTGATGCGTATATATCACAGCTTACTGTTTCTCCGGGCAAGGCAGAGTTATATTTAAACATACTGAAAGAACAATACGGCAACAGCAGTGAAAGTCGGAAACGGAAAATAACGAAGATGGAAGATGAGATCACAATGTTAAAAGATACTATTGAACAGGCAGGGGACAATTTATTTGAAGGAAAAATTGACCTGAATACGTTTGAAAAAGGCAAAGCAAAATACAGTCAAAGAATAACTGATCTGGAATTTGAAATAACAGAACTCAAGAGTACAGGCTCTAAGTTTATGAATAAGATTAAAGAAGCATTGGAAGTATTCAAAAACCTAAAGAAATTCTATGATACAGGGAGTTGGGAGACCAAACAAATGATCTTGGGTTCGACATTTTCAGGAAAATTGATTTTTCAGAAAAATAAATGTCGAACCCTGAAACTGAACTCGGTGCTTGGTCATATTTTTCAGATTACCAACGAGTTATGCAAGACAAAAAAAGGACAAGTTCTTGAAATTTTGAACTTGTCCTGTCCAGTGATCGCGAAAGGATTCGAACCTTTGACCCACAGCTTAGAAGGCTGTTGCTCTATCCAGCTGAGCTACGCGACCAACGCTCTATAATGTTAACCTCCTACGGAGATTAGTCGGGGTGGCAGGATTCGAACCTGCGACCTCCTGGTCCCAAACCAGGCGCGATGACCGGACTACGCTACACCCCGCTTCAATAGTTAAAAGAGCTTTTTTAAGCGGCTGCAAAGTTAATAGAATGTTTTTATTATACAACAGATTTTTTAATGGATATGATAAGGATAATTTATATTTGCCTTTATGTTAGCCACAATAACTTTTATAGAACTAAAGTCTCCATTGAAGTTTTTTGCTTTAAGTAAAAATGCGTTTTACATTATTAAGCAACTAAAAACTACCAATTGTGTGAAGTACAAAAGTACAGGAGTTTGGACAAAGCATTATACTATGACTTTATGGGAGAGGGAAGAAGATATGAAAAATTTTGCCCGAAGTGGCGCACATCTTCAAGCCATGAAAATTTCAGCAACTGTTGCTAAAGAAATTAAAACACATACCTACTCTACAGATAAGTTACCTAGCTGGAGTGAGGCTAAACAAATTCTTAACAATGTTAAAGGCATACAATATTAAACTTAGCTTTCTACTGGTATTTGCCAGTGGTTTGTTGCTAAACAGCTGTTCTTGGGTGGAACAGTTTATTATTAAAAATAATACTACCGAAACCATTGAAATTACCTATGAATTAAATCCCCAGGAAAGAGGCTTTGCGTTGTTTCATACTATGCCGGAAGTGTACGAAATGAATTCTCGTAAGGGAATTGATTGGGATAAGAAAAGGGAAATGCAAGATACCGATACCTCTTATCATAAGGTTAATGTAAAATTACCACCCAATCATGTTTTAATAATAGGAAGCCTGCACAACCAAACTTATGAACGTTACGACCAGGATTTTTATAACGACCGCCATTTTAACCTAAAACATCTTACCGTAAAAACAGCGGATGAATTAATAGATGTTACTCCACAAAACTTTGATAAGCAGTTTTACAAAGCAAAAGGTGAGATAGTTCTTTTGGTGGAATAGAATTACAACAATTCGTGCTATTTTACGTATTGTAAAAACTATAATTAAATAAAACTCTTAAATTTGTAATTATGAAAATCACACTTGATATACCGGAAAGTAAATATGCTTTCTTTATGGAACTAATTAAAAACCTTGGTTTTGTTAGTACAGATAATATCATTGTTCCTGAATGGCAAAAAGAAGAAGTAAGGAAAAGGATAAAAAATTCTGATAAAAACCCGGAACTATTATTAAACTGGGATGAAATCAAAAATGATTTTATTCTTGAGTAATGCATTTTAAAATTAAAATTGAACCTGAGGCTAAACAGGATATCCAAAAAGCCATTAAGTGGTATAATAAACAAGAAAAAGGACTAGGAAAAAAGTTTCATAAAAAAGTAGTTGAGTATATTGATAGTCTTTCTAAAACTCCCTATTTTGAAAATAAATATAATGACGTTCATTGCTTACCAATAAAAAAATACCCTTTCATGATTCACTATACTATAAACAAAAAAAGTAAAGTGGTTACAGTTAGGGCGGTATTTCATACATCATTAAACCCAAAAAACTGGGAAAAAAGATAGTTAAACCCCCAACCCAACCTCAATACTTCTCCTTAAACCTTCCACACCAATTCTTAATTCTGCATTTTTAATTCTTAATTTACTATTGCCTATTGGCTAATGCCTAGTTCACTAAAAGTTGTGTAGTTCTGATTTCATTTGTTATTACAACTGATAAAACGAAACACTACTCATTATCGCTGGTAGCATTTTTTATCAAAAAAAGAATAATATTCTCAAAATATTTAGTATAATAATAAATTAATGCAAAAACTATAAGAAAAATTGAAAGTGAGAGATTAAGCCAAGCAGAGAATAAAGATACTCCAGCAACTACCTCAATCAATAAAATTGTTAATATAAAAGCTGTTAGTGGGTATAAAACAAAAAACCTTAATTTTTTCATTATCCTACTAATTAATATATTTTGAATATTCTCAACTTGAGAAACAATATCTAATTCATTCCCTCCATTCTTAGTATATTTATGTATTAAGCTAAGAGCAGCTATGAATTTCCTTTTTCCTAGATTCGCAAGTAATACACTCTTATAAATTAACCCAACCTCTATTGATTGATATTGAATATTATCCATATCATGTAGACTTTTATATATTTCCAAAATATCATCATTTTTATTTTCACGGGAAAATGAAAAAACAATTTTTGATAATGAAGCTATACTAAAATCATAATTTTTATTTTTTCTATAAAAATTAACTATCTCAGAATAATTTTTCTGTGAAAATAAAATATCAACTTTTTCATACTTTTTTTTTAACATATTATCATTATTTTTCTTCTTTATTTTTATTATTTTTTTACTTTTGCTAGCGCAAGTTTAACGTAGTGTACTTGTGCTAAAAATACGAATAAATCAATTTGTTATCACAAAAAAAGTCTCGTAGCAATACGAGACTTTTATAATTAGCGCATTTGCTTTATTAAGGTTTAAATTTTAATAAATTTTAGGCGGTATAAATTTTTAGAATCAGACAAGGCTATGTAGTAAGCTCCTGGCTTTAAGTCATTTGTTGATATATATTCACTTAATATTATTCCGGTTTGTACCAGCTTACCCATTGAATTATAAATAAAATAATTGGTTGGTTCAAAGTTTGAAGTCTGTTCAAAAAATAATTTTGTTGTAACAGGGTTGGGGTAAATGTTTAGCGTATGTAGAGGTGTCTTTTTATTAATTCCTGTAGTAGAGTTACAAACATTTGAGCATGAGCATTGTGTCATATTTTGCCCAAGTGCTCCAGCGTTGGAAAGCCCGGTACTATTTCCTTGCTCACAAATATCAATAAAGCTATTATCCATTCCAATTTTACCGGTAGATGAATTACTGGCAAATCCATTTACATAAAAGCCGCCACATGAATTATGAGGACCATTTACTGTACCATTATTAGTAAAATTTCCTGAAACCTGAGCCACACAATTTGTTTGAATGTATGCGTCTGCAGCGCTAAAATTACAGTTACCCCCAATGGTTAAAAATCCATCATTTAAAAAATAACCAAGTACACCAACTATAAAATTCCCGGACAAGGTTACGGAATCATGATTAGAAAAATCAGATCGTTCGGTGGTAAAATTACCGGAGATTATGGTTCCGTAATTATTAAAGATTGGGCGAGTACCGTTACTCATCGAATCTAAATCGATATAACCAGTTTTAAGCATACCATGATTATTCACAGTAATACCGCTTCCCACTGCAGAGAAACTAAGGTTGTCTATTTCTCCGTAATTTACAAATACGCCTTTGTCATGATTAATGTATTGAGAACTTCCCGAGATATTACCGTAATTATTAAATGTTCCGCCACTTATCGTAATATATCCCGAAATGATTCCTTCATTACAAACAACTCCACCGTTTTGAATAATGTTTCCGCTCAAATTTCCGGTACTGCTAATACATAGCACATCACCATTATTTACGGTAATATTTTGTGAAGAAGCACCATTAATTGTGTTAGTGCAAGAAGTACAATTTTGATTGTATCCTTTCAATGAGAATAAAACAAAAAGAATTAAAAAGCTTTTAATAGGGTTCATTTATAGTTGTTTTAGCACTTCAAAGTAAATATAAAAACAAGGCTTATATTTTTTAGAATACCCTTTATTATTGGATTGCTATAAAAAAAGCGGCTTGAAAGTTATATTTCCTCAAGCCGCCACTATAAACTAATTATTCGTTATTCTTTATTTTCTAGGCTCTGTTTTGTTGAACATATAACGGGCAATTTTCCAATCACCGTTTACTTTTTCAAAGACAAATAATTCTCTGTTTGCCTCAGGAATGGTATCTCCGGTGGCATGAATAAGCGTGCTTCCTTTAGAACTGGTAACGGCAAATGCCATATTGCCTTCCACTTGAATTTCTTCAATAAAAAACTCTATGCTCAGTTGAATTTGTGAAAACACGTATTCATACGATTTTAAAATGGCTTCCGAACCAATTCCCGATGGAGCTTCGGTGGGCATAAATATTCCGTCATTGGTATATAGCGATTGCGCTAATTTGGCGTCTGATGTGTTTAACGATTTTTGGTATTCGCCTAATAATTGTTCTATTTTTTCTTTTTCTTGTTTTTCCATGGTTTCTGTTGTTTGAGTTAATGATTGATTAGTTTCCTGATTTTTATTTTCACTGCATGAGGCCATCAGGATTAGCGCAAAAGCAGTATAGAATAATTGTTTCATCGTTTTAAGTTTTAATTAAAACAAAGGTGAGGAAACATAACCATGTTTACCTATAAGGTAGTTTAAGAAATACGCTTAATGTAGATTAAGATTGAGCTATCTTTTTGCGAATAGTACTAAGGAATTCAGGCGTTACGCCCAGGTAAGAAGCAATTTGAACATTAGATATACGATTGAAGAAATGAGGATATCGTTTTAAAAAATCCAGATAACGCTCTTCTGCCGTAGAACTTATGTTTTGAAGTATTCTGCGTTGTGTACTTACTAGCGCATTTTCAGTAAACACCCTAAAAATTCTATTAAATTTAGGGTAATCAACAAAGCGTTTGAGTTGGTCTTGGTTTTCAATTTGAAGAATAACGGAATTTTCTAAAGCTTCAATGTATAGTTTGCTGGGCTCTTCAGAATGGAAGCTGCCAATGTCTCCAATCCACCAATTTTCAATGGCAAACTGCAAATTATGTTCTTTACCCTTTTCATCAACAAAATACATGCGGAAACAGCCTTCCACCACAAAGGTGTTGTATTTACTTATTTCGCCTTCTTGTAGAATAAACTGTCTTCGCTTAATTTTTCGTTGTTTAAAAGCCTCTTCTACAAACAGCTTTTCTTCTTTGCTAAGCGGAAGAAAATTTTCGAAATAGTGAATTAATGCTTGTGAGGACATTTTATAAAATTAGCTAAAGATAAATAAAAGAAATTTTAAATGTTGAATGCCAAGTTTTTAATAAATCTTCTCCCTTGAGGGAGATTAAGAGGGTGAAAGCAATGCAGAATTCTTAATTAACTTTTGCCTAGTGGCTAATATCTAGTTTACTAAAAATATGTCTAGTTCTTCTTCTTATTATTTGGCGATTAGTTTTCCTTTTGCAATTATTTTATTTTCTGATTGAAGTACAAAATAATAAAGTCCACTTGATAAATCTTCTCGGTAAATAATGGCTTTCCCACCAGTTATATTATTTATTCTTTTTACAATTTGCCCGCTTGTGTTATATAAATTAAGTGTTGCTGTTTCTTTTACACTTGGGAAATCTAAAAGTGTTTTGTCAGAAAAGGGATTTGGATAAAGATTGTAATAAATTTCATTATTTAACTCTTTGATGTTTTATATAGTTTGAATGTTTTTTTTAATTAAAATGTTTTGATATAATGTGTCTTTACAGTTTGATGCCCCAATTGTTTTAAGCCCTACTAACCAAAAACTGTTTGATGTAAAGGGGTAGTACTTGCTAATTGTATCATTGTTTGTAATAATAGAATTGCCAAAACCTATTATTTCCCATTCATAATAGCTCGCTGTCTTGTTCATTGCAGTAAATAAGATTCTTTGTCCGGCACTATCCTGAGATACTACTGTAAATTCAAAGTTAGCGGAACAGTCGCCATAGTTTTTTGAGCTGGTATAAAGAAAAGGACTTGTCTTATAGGCTTCTCTGTGTACTACATATCCATTTATTGTGTCATAAGTATAATATTGTACCCTACTTAAAAACCTTGCATGATGCCATCCACCACCTAGCCAAAACCAACTGTTTGATGGAATGTTTTGTGCAGGTCCTCCGTCATAATTTTTGTTATATCCATTGCAATTGGTTGAATTGTCAATTATTTTTAAATAGTAGTTATTATTATTAACGAAAATACTATCCATAATACTTGTCTGGCAACTGTCATTTGAGTATTTCGTGATATTAACCCAATACTCATAATAAGCTGAACAGCTACTTATGGTGTCCTTTGCAAAAAGTGTTACCAAATAATTACCTGTCTCAGGAAATTTATGAATAGGATTTTGATAGTTTGAACCTGTTCCGTCACCAAAATTCCAGAAATAATGAGCATTTTGAATGTTTGATTGATTAATAAAAGTTACGCTGTCATAATATGCTGCATAAGAAAATAGACTTGAACATTGTCCGAAAATAGTCGTAGTTTTTAAAATTATAATTATTGTCAAAAAGATTACTCGTTTCATAGTCTGTTTATTTTAGTCTGTACAGCTATAATATAATGCTAACTAATTCATAAATTCAATTTTATTAATCATTTATTGAAGTAAAAATACGAATAAATCAAATTATTGCTGTACACCCCCTACAATTAACCTATTTTGTCATTTTGGCAGTGTTTTTAAGGGTTTTTTAACAGTTTTGGGGTAAAATGGGTGGTTTTCTGTCATAATTGCCTACCCATTCGCAACAAATAGGTACTTCGGCAAAGGTTTTAGGAACCTATTTGCTCTTCTGAGGAACCTATTTGTAACAAAAAGGAACCTATTTGTTCTTCTGAGGAACCTATTTGCAACAAAAAGGAACCTATTTGCTCTTCTGAGGAACCTAAATCTCGAATTCAGGAACGTAAAACTTAGATTCATGAACCTAAATCTTCAATTCAAGTTCGTAAATCTTTGTAACAAGTTGGTGAATCTTTAATTATAGTTGGTCATACTTTAAAATACAATCTTACTGAAAGCTTTGCTTTTCTATTTTGTTATCATCCTTCCATAAAAACCACATCCGAAAGCGTTGCTTTCTCCTCTTAATCTCAAATGCTCAGGATGACAGTTGTTATGATAAGAAATGATAAAGGGAAATGCTTTAAAACTTAAGCAATTCTTTGTAAAGCCGTTGTAGGGGCAAGCCCATTACATTGTAGTAACAGCCTTCTATTTTGTTTACGCCTATGTAGCCTATCCACTCTTGTATGCCGTAACTGCCGGCTTTGTCTAACGGATGGTATTGGTTAATGTAATAGTCTATTTCGTGCGGAAATAGTGGGTTAAAGTGTACTCGGGTTTTTTCGTAAAAGCTATGCTGTTTGCCTTTGCTTTTAAGGCACACACCGCTTATTACTACATGGGTGTCGTCAGAAAGTTTGTTTAGCATGGCTTTGGCATCTTCTTCGTTTTTGGGCTTGCCTATCAGTTCTCCGTGCAAAAACACTACGGTATCGCAGGTAATGAGTAGTTGTTTGTCGGCTAACTTACCATCAAAAGCGGCTGCTTTTAGTTCGGCCAAATAAATAGGTATCTCTTCATTTTCCAACTCATCGGGATAGGTTTCTTCTACTTCTTTGGTAATAATGGTAAAGGGTATGTCAAGGGCTTTTAGCAGCTGGTGTCTTCTGGGAGATTTAGTACCCAGCACCACATCTATATCGCTTAGCTTTTCTTTTAGTGGGTTCATATATACAATCTGTAAAACACTACTGGGGCATACAAAATTCCGAAGAGCATCATCAGTTTTAACAAGTTGCCAATTTTATGATAATCTTTTTTGTCTTCAGCGGTAAGTAATTTCATAATTACAAAAACGCTTGGCAGTAATATAGTAATTCCTAAGTAAATACCCGAAAGCACGTCTTCCATTTTGTATTGAAAATAGATAACACCGCTTATTAATCCTACCAGCACCATAGTAAAGCCAATGCTTACAATACCTACTGTTTTGGCTCCCCACACTACGGCTGTGGTAGTGGTTTCGCTAAGGTTGTCGCCATATTCGTCTTCCATGTCTTTTACCATTTCTCGTATTAAATGCAGTAAAAATGCCAACACCGAAAAGCCAATGATGTATCTGAACAATACGCTTAGCACTATGGGAAAATCTTCCAACGTAATCATTACGCCTTCTTGCATTACAATGGCTTCCTGGTTAAAGCTAAGCAGTAAAAGGTCGTACAGCCCTGCCGTTAGCGGCACCAATGCGCCCATTAAAGCTACTACGGCATTTCCCAAAAACGGAATGGCTTTAAATGCGGTAGCGTAAAAATACAAAGCACCTACTGCTCCGGCTTGTATAAGTATTAAGTTAAAGTTATTGGCTTCAAAGGCGGGATAAATACTTAGTAACAAGCCGATAAATGAAATAATGTAATAGCGATTAAGTGCTACTTCTTCGTTAATGTGTTTGTTAATGATGAGTTTATCCGGACGATTGTACTCATCTGCATCCTGGTCGATGTAATCATTAATAATATAGCCTCCCGCAGCAATGAATAGGGTAGATAATACCAATGAAAGAAAGGCAAGCTCGTTTAACTGAAACGGAATTTTTACTTGATTTAAAAAAGGATAAATTACACCAAACCGAATGGCATACATGCACACGGCAATGATTACTAAATTACCCCAACGTACTAAATTTAACCAGTGTTTTACCATGAGAAACAATCCTTATCCATCCACAAACCTTGGGCTTTAAGCAGCTGCTCAAGTATATCTCTAACGGCTCCTTTGCCGCCATTGTTGTAAGAGATGTAGTGGCATATTTCTTTTATTTCGTGAACGGCATCGGCAGGGCAGCAGGCCAGTGCCACACGTTTCATTACTTCGTAATCGGGTAGGTCGTCACCAACATAAAGCACGTCATTGTCAGTAAGGCTGTATTTCTTTAGGTAATCTTCATACACCTTTATTTTATGGTATGACTTTAAGAAGACATCTTGCACGCCTAATCCTTCTAGTCTTTCTTTCACCGTTTCGGAGCTTCCTCCGGTAATAATGCCCACTTTTAAGCCTTTCTTTACGGCTAATTGAATGATGTAACTGTCTTTGTTGTGCAGGGTTCTTACCAATTCAGAGTTGGGAAGAAGGGCTACGGTTCCGTCAGTCAATACGCCATCTACATCCAGCAGCACGGCTTTTATTTGTTTATATTTTGAAAGATAATTTTCCAATTATTGCTTCTGTATATTTTGGGTGACAAGTTTATATATTTTTTGCCAATCGGCATTGTCTTCTAGCATTTTCAGTTGTTTTTTGATGGTGTTGTTGTCTTTTCGTTTAGCAGGGCCGGTTTGTGCTTCTTTTGGTGTTATACGTTGTATTTTATTGGCAGTTTCTGCAATCAGAGGTTTTAAAAGGTCAAGCGACAAGTTATTTTCTTTCAGGATGTCATCGGCAATAGCGTACATGTGGTTGCTAAAGTTGCAGGCAAACACGGCCGCTAAATGAATAATCTTGCGCTGCTCATCATCAATTACAGTTACATTGCCGGAGAGGGCAGAGGCTAGTTTTTTTAATATACTCAAGGATTTTTTGTTGGGACTATACACACAAATGGGAATATTGCTAAAATCTACCTTTTTACTTTTTGAAAAGGTTTGCAGCGGATAAAACACTCCGTAGTTGCTTATTCTCGCTTTCTTCAATACTTCGCTACTTACGCTGCCCGATGTATGTACAATTAACTTCTTACTTGATTTCAGCTGCTTGGCTACTTTTTCTATCTGGTCGTCATTAACGGCAATAATAATAAGTTCAGCATTTGCTTCCAGTTCACTTAGCGAAACGAATTTACTTTTTACTTTTTTGGCAAGAGTAGTAGCGTTTGCTTTGGTTTTACTGTAAATGCCTATCACATTGGCTGTTTTGCTTAAGCCATTTGCCAAATGTGTGGCCACATTACCCGAACCTATGATGCCAATTTTAATCAATGATAACCCGATGTTTTATTTTGTAACGATGAAATAGAATAGCTAAAGATAAATTTTAAACACAACATTAAAAACTTCGTTTGCCTTAAACGCTAAACCAGTACAGTAGTTTTATAACCAAGGCTCTGTTTTTCTTTCCGTTAATCATAAAGTCAGGATTGCTTAGCGAGCTAAAGTCTGATTCGGCATAATAGTTATCGGTGTAAACAATAAATAAATCACTTAAAGGAGCAAATCGCCATTGCAAACGGCTATTTACGTTTACATTATTTGCTTGTGAGTTATACTGCACAAATAGGTTAAAGAAGAGGCTATTGGTAAGCGTAAGCTCAACTTTAGGTCCGAAAACGGTCCAGCTGGCATCTAAATAAGGGTCGGGCAGTCGTATTTCTGTTTGGTCAAGTCCAAGCCCAAAAGAGCCGTAAGGTTGAAAACGGTAAGAAAACCCAGGGTTTACTCGGTATATTTCACCATTGAAATAACTTCCTCCTTCTGCGTAAAAACTGTAAGTAAACTTCTTACGTTGGTCAGAGCCATACCAAATTGCAAATTGATTGTTGCTGTATTCAGTGCCTTCTAATAAAGGCACACTATCCTTACCTGACGGGTCAAAATCGAAACGAAGAAGTGTATAAATATTTCTGGCTTTAAGCTCTAAGCCCGAAGTGTTAAAGAAGTTAATATTGTAGTTAAATTGTGTAAAAGCATCAATCAGCTGAAGTGAATCGCTTAAATAGGCATCTTCATAGATGCTAAAGTTATGGGAGATTATTTTGTTGGATTTAGGGTAAAAGCGATATGTAATTTCCGGCTCAAGCCTGTAAACTCCAAGTCTAGGAACAAATCCTACTTCGGCATTATAGTTTCTGCCCACATACTCATGATTCCACATCAATCGCCAATTTTGTGTGTTGTACAAGAAAAAAGTAGCGTTAGTACCTTGTCTTCCCGGGTTTTTAGCATCAATGGATTGATGAATAAATGCCTTACCTATAAATTTATTGTCTTTACTGGCATAATTGAAGTCGGCACCAATTACTCTGTTGAAATTGGTTGGGTGATAATAAAAATCACCTGTACTGTCGGTACTCAAAGCTTGCCGATTAACTATAAACGCTGTAATATTAGAGTTAGTAAGTACTTGCCGTTGCAAAACCAATACTGAATAGTTTTGGGTGGGTTGTGAAATACCTCTGTTAAAAGGAGTAGTCATGTTTAAAGCTCCTAATCGCCAGTCTTTGTTTAGCTTACCGCTAAGTCTGGCTCCGCCTAAAATAGGTTGTTGCTCATAAATTCCGGTGGTGGGATTAAATGCAATGCCTATACGTCTGGAGAAGAAAGGTCTAATTTTGCGAAATCCCATATTCCCAAAAAGGTCAGAGTTTTCAATAAAGAACTGCCTCTTTTCAGGAAAGAATAAGCTAAATCGGCTTATGTTGGTTACCTGATTATCTACCTCTACTTGGCTAAAGTCAGGGTTTACGGTTAAATCTAAATTAAGCGATGAGGTGATACCTATTTTAGCATCAAAACCGGCATTTGCTTTATACTGTGTGCCATCCGGGTCTGAAAAATCTTCGGTAACTGCTCCGCTTACATAAGGAATAATGGAAACATTGGTTCCTGACTTGTTTACTTCTTCATCCCATTTTAAATCACCACAAAAAGCAAGCGCTGCAACATTAAAGTTTCTGGGCACCGGACTCCAAACGGATGTTTCGTTTATTTTATAATTGTTTCTGGCAAAATTCATTTTCCAGTTACAAACCCCTTCTTTAAAACGAATGGATTTAAAAGGAATGAACATTTCTGCTTGCCATTTACCTTCCAATATTTTTGCTCTGGAATACCATTTACAATCCCAGTCGGTACTAACTCCAAAGCTTCCGCCTCCTGCAAGCATTCCTTCTCTTTGAACGCCATAAGGGTTGATGCCGAAAGCAAATCCGTTAGTCATATCACCGTAGGGGTCAATGCTAAACTGAAAAGCATCAGAGGCAGGAAAAGAGAAATCTCTTTTTAAAGATTGAATGGTATAGCTTTTATCCGGGCGATTATCGTAACAAATTACTCCAACATAAAGTCCTGCATCGGAGTAGGTAAGAAAGACTTCTGTTTTGGTTTCTGCTAAAGATGTGTCGTAAGGAAGTTGCTGAACAAAATTAGATAGTACTTGACAATCTTTCCAAGCTTGCTCATCCAATATTCCATCTAATTCAATTTCTGAGCTAGCTTTATTTATATAATAGCTATTGTCTTCTTGTGCGTAAATTACATGAGTAAAGAGAAAAAATAAAACTATGACTAGCGATGATTTCATTTAGGGTTGCAAAAGTAGCATGTATAATCAAACTACAAAGTACAGTTTTTGTTTAAAATCAGAGTTCTATAAAGTGAGAAGGAGCCCTCTCGAGCTCCCATAAACTAACACTAAAATATGAAAAGGGTATTATAAGTAAGCTTGTAATTCCTTTGAGGTAGATATTCTTCTTAACTTTCTAAGGCCTCTTTCTTTAATTTGTCTTATTCTTTCTCTTGTAAGACCAAAGTTATTGCCTATTTCTTCTAAGCTCATCTCAGTTTTTCTACCAATTCCGTAGAATAATTTGATAACTTCTCCTTCTATACCTTTTAATTTGCTAAGGCTAGATTCTAATTCGCTTTTAAGCGATTCTTTGATGAGGTTGTCAGTAGGAGAATCAATGTCTTTGTTTTTTAGTAAGGAAACTAAGCTGCTTGATTCATCATCTGTACTAACAGGTGCGTCAATGGAAACATGTTTTTTAGATATTTTAAGAAGTGTTTCCACTTTTTTCTGGTCCATTTCGGCAATCTTGCTTAGCTCTTCGGTAGTAGGTTCTCTTTCGTTTTTCTGAGTAAATTCAAGCGTCATTTTATTGAGCTTTTGAATTTCACCCAATCTGTTGTGAGGCAAACGAATGGTTCTTGAATTATCGGCAGCGGCTTTAAGAATAGATTGTCTAATCCACCATACTGCATAAGAGATAAATTTGAATCCTTTGGTATGATCGTAACGTTTAGCAGCTTCGATTAATCCAAGGTTTCCTTCATTAATAAGGTCTTCAAGGGTTAATCCCGTGTTTTGATATTGTTTAGCTACACTAATTACGAATCTTAAGTTTGCTCTTACTAATTTGTTAAGCGCTTCTTCATCGCCTTGCTTAATTCTTTCAGCTAGCCTAACCTCTTCTTGAGCGTCAATCATCTCCTGCTTCGAAACCTCTTGTAAGTATTTTTCAAGTGATTTACTCTCTCTTTTAGTAATCTGTTGTGTTATTTTTAACTGTCTCATAATGATTGAATTATTTTTATAAATCAATGTTCAACTACTAGACGTAAATTTTGCCTTAAAAGTTTCACGATGTTAGAAAATATACGAAGTTGTTGAAGAAACGGATTGTTTCGGTTCAGGAACGGTTACTTTTTCTTATTAATGGTAACGGTATTTCCTTTTACTTTGGTAGTCCAGGTGTCATCAAAAATGTCTTTGATGTAACGTAAGTATATTTTTGAGCGAAGAGAGATATTGCTTGGGTTTTCGTTTTCTCTGAATTCACCGGTAAACTCATACTGGTGAGTGTTGGGGTGTTCAGCGATAAAAGTTCTTATAATTTTGACAATGGTGGTCATTACCCTAAAAACTTCTCCCTTGTTGGTCATTGAGTACTCTTCTCCGTCAAATTCTTCATTTAAAACGCCAAAAACAATGTTTACTGAAAGGATGTCATCTTGTTTTCTGCCAAATCTAACTTCATATAGAATGCCACTATTGGTAGTAAAATGGTAAGTATTACCACTTTTTATTCTAGGTGGAACAATTTCGTATGTTTTGAATTCAGACACCAATGCAAATATGAATTAATTTAGTTAAAGTTCAAATCCAATTTTAAAAAATAGTTATTTCTAAGTTAACTAAGTAATTTGTGTCATTCACTTTTCACATTCTTTAACATAAAGCGCTTTTAGCAGAATACTTTAATGTTAATTTTGTGAAAATTTTTTAAATGAAATTCGGAAAGTGGATTGGCGGTGGACTTGGCTGGGCTTTTGGTGGTCCTATAGGAGCATTAATAGGTTTTGGTATAGGTTCACTAATTGATGGTGCAAGTTATGAAGTAGTTTACCAAAAAGGACCTCAGTCTGTTCGTTCTACTCCTTCAGATTTTAAGCTAAGCCTATTGGTATTAATGGCAGTGGTAATGAAGGCTGATAAAAAGCTTTTAAATGCTGAGTTAGATTATGTAAAGCGCTTTTTAGTGAGGCAATACGGTGAAAGGGAGGCAAAAGAACAGTTAATAGCATTTAGAGATATATTAAAAAAGGACATACCTGTTAGAGATGTTTGTCTTCAGATAAAACATTTTCTTCCGCATGCGTCTAGGCTAGAAATGCTTCATTTATTATTTGGGCTGGCTCAGTCTGATGGTAATATTGACCAAACAGAAGAAGACCAAATTCATATTATCTCTAATTATTTAGGAATTAATCAATATGATTATGAGTCGATAAAAGCTATGTTTGTTAAGGGAGGGGCAGCAGATTATAAAATTTTAGAAATAGATGAAAACGCTACTAATGAGGAGGTTAAAAAGGCGTATAAAAAAATGGCAATGAAATACCATCCTGATAGAGTAGCCGATGCCGGTGAAGCTATACAAAAAGCAGCAAAAGAAAAATTTCAGGCTCTTCAACAAGCCTATGAAAATATAAAGAAAAAGAGAGGGTTTAATTAGCGTTTTTGACTTCCTCTTGTTGTATCTCTGGGAGTCTGTAGCTGTAAATGAAAATTAATCAAACTATAGTTAACTCTTTTGGTTGTATCGTTTTGAAGAACCGTTGTTGATGTTAAAGGTATAATGTTCACTATATTTGCTGAGATGCTTACATTTAAACACAGAAAACAAAATCCAAACAATGGTATAGCTATTAACTTTTTCATAATCACAAATATAAACCAAAATTAATATTTCAAAAACAAATTAACTTTTTTTAAAGATTGAGGATTACCGAACAGAAGAAAATATTTTATAGTCTTTTATTTCCCGCACTTATTTTACTGGTAATATGGGGAATTAAATTGTTTGAGTATTTTGACAATACGTCTCTGTCTTACTTAGGAGTATATCCCAGGAAAGTGGAGGGTTTAATCGGGTTGATTACCTCACCTTTAATTCACGGAGACTTTTATCACTTAATTAACAACACCATTCCTTTTTTGGTTTTATATTCTTTGATTTATTATTTCTACCGTAATATTAGTTTTAGAATATTGTTATTTACCTGGCTGTTTTCGGGTTTATTTGTTTGGGTTTTTGGTAGAACTTCTCATCATATTGGTTTAAGTGGTGTTATTTATGGTTTGTTTGGATTTTTATTGTTGACAGGTTTTTTAAAGAAACAAAATCAACTATTGGCAATTTCATTTATGGTAATATTTGTTTACGGAAGTATGGTCTGGGGAATTTTTCCTGAGAAGCGAGAAATTTCATGGGAAGGACACATGGGCGGTTTTTTAGCAGGAATGGCAATGGCATTGATTTATAGAAAAAAAGGCCCACAACAAAAGAAATTTGACTGGCAAGAGGATGATGATGATGAAATTGATGATAATCAACAATGGCAAGAACAGGAGCAAATAATAAATTATACTTATATCCCAAAAGAAAACAAAGATAAATGACTAGGATAGGCTTGCTGTCAGATACTCACGGATATATAGATGATAGAATACTACATTATTTGAAAGACTGTGATGAGGTATGGCATGCTGGTGATATTGGAGATGTAGAAGTAAGCGATAAAATAGCAGAAACTCATCTTTTAAGAGCTGTTTATGGAAACATTGATGGGGGAGACTTACGAAAGCAGTTTAAGTTAAACGAACGTTTTTTTTG
>CALGOI010000169.1 GCA_937959065.1 uncultured Ignavibacteriota bacterium
ATTGTGTATGGGAAATCTTCATCTGAAGGAAGCATGCTTTTGAGTGATCTTTCAGCGAGATTACCGTGTCCTATCTCTCTGCGTCCGGGTCCCGGTCTTCCGCCTACTTCACCAGTGCTGAAGGGAGGGAAGTTATAGTGTAAAATAAATCTTTTTGTGCTTAATTCTTTTAATCCTTCGATCATCTGCTCATCACGCTTTGTACCAAGTGTCACAGTACTCAAACTCTGAGTCTCACCTCTGGTGAAGAGTGCTGAGCCGTGTGTCCTCGGTAATACACCGACTTCACAAGTTATGTCCCTGATGTCAGTCAGTCCGCGTCCGTCTAATCTTTTGCTTTCTTTTATTATCCTGCTTCTAAGGATATCACTCTGGATATCATGCATTATTTCAGCAGCTTCTTTAGCATCGAATTCCTTCTCTTCAGCTGTGTATTTCTCCTCAAGAGTTGTTAATACCCTGTCTGATAATTCTTTCTTTGCATCGTGTCTTTCCTGCTTCGCCATGTTACCATTGGTCAGGATAGCTGTTATATCATTCAAATACAGTTCGGAAACCTGGTCAATCAATTCCTGATTTACTTCAGGAGGTGTTACTTCCATTTTCGCTTTGCCTACTTCTTTAGCAAATTCCTTCTGGAATTCGCAAAGCTTGGCTATATGTGTATGTGCAAATTTTATTCCTTCGAGCAGTTCATCTTCAGAAACTTCCTTTCCCTCACCTTCAACCATAACTACAGAATCGGCAGTTCCTGCGACGGTAACGTCATAGTCTGCATTTTCAAGTTGTTCGTGGGTTGGGTTAACTACTAACTCGCCGTTTATCCTTGAGACCCTTACCTCAGCAATGGGTTCCTCAAAAGGTATATTTGAAATAAGCAGAGCTGCTGATGCGCCTGTTGCTGCAATCACGTCCGGGTCTACCTGTCCATCTGATGAATAAACCGAACATAATACCTGTGTTTCATTAAAGAAACCATCAGCAAACATCGGGCGGATCGGCCTATCGATAAGGCGTGATGATAATATTTCTTTCTCGGATGGTCTTCCTTCTCTTTTGAAGAAGCCACCGGGAATTTTACCAACAGATGCTGTTTTTTCTCTGTAATCTACCGTAAGCGGGAAAAAATCCTGCCCCGGATTAGCTTCGTCGCGAGCTGTAGCAGTACATAAGACGACGGTTTCATCAACCGAAATTAGAACGGCTCCCCCTGCTTGTTTTGCTAATTTTCCTGTTTCGAGCGTTAACGTTCTACCGCCAATCTCAATACTTTTTCTGTGTGTCATTTACTTTTTTTGATGTTTACTTTCTCAGTTCGAGGTCTTTTACAACTTTTCTATACCTGTCGATATGAGTATTCTCGAGGTATCTTAAAAGCTTTCTTCTTTTACCTACCATTTTCAAAAGACCTGTGTTTGAATGGTGATCTTTCTTGTTTGTGTTGAAATGATTGGCGGAAAGATCTCGAATTCTTTTTGTTAATATTGCGATCTGAACTTCAGGTGTTCCTGTATCCTTTTCGCTTTTTCCAAACTGGCTAACTATCTGTTGTTTTTCTTCTTTTGTAAGTCCCATTAATTCTTAAATGTTTAGTTATTCTTGTTGTTAATTTTTTCTATTATCGAAATTGTCTTTTCCCTATCGGAATTCATTTCGTTTATTAACTCTTTGAGAGTCTCGAATTTCTTTTCCTCTCTCAAATACTCTAAAAACTTTATTTTTATATGCTGACCGTAAATATCTTCGTCAAAATCGAGAATATTTACTTCTATCCTGAGTTCGTGTTCGTCTGTTACTGTCGGGTTATAGCCTATACTCATCATCCCGTAATGCTTCCTCCCGTTAACTTCTACTTCCACTGCGTAAATCCCTGTCCTTGGTATCAGCTTGAAAGGAGAATCAATGCTTATATTGGCTGTCGGGTAACCCAGCTCCCTGCCTTTCTTGTTGCCGTGTATCACCGTGCCGCTGATGGAGTACTTCTCTCCGAGCAGGCGGTTAACCTTACCGATATCACCGTTTTCCAGCGCGTGACGGATCTCCGTGCTGCTTACATGCTCTCCCCCGGGTGAGTATTCACCGACTTTATGGACGTTGAATCCGTGCTCTGTACTCATCTCCTTCAGCGTCTCAAAACTTCCCTCCCTGTTCTTTCCAAACATATGGTCATATCCGAGTATCAGGTCGGATAATCCGACACCTTTTATCAGATAATCGTTATAAAAATCAACGGCAGATGTTTGGGAGAATTCTTTAGTGAAGTTTATAATATACACAATGTCGATATCCAGTTCACGGAAGTGATCAAGCTTTTCATCAATCGTATTCAGGAGCTTAATGTCAGTATCTCTATTTCTAAGAACGATCTGAGGGTGCGGGTCGAATGTTACGATGACACTTCTTAGACCTTTTTCCTCTTTAGTTTTGTTTAACTCTTTGATGATCTGTCTGTGCCCGAGATGAACACCGTCGAATGTGCCAACAGTAACGGCGCTCTTCTTATCGAATTCTATTTCGGAAATATCCCTGGCAATTTTCATCTATTAACAAACTCAGCTTAAACTGTCAACAGCTTGTTTTACTCCGTCAAAGTCAGGCAGCTTGCTGATGTCATCTGTTATGTCGATGTATTGTATAACACCGTCTTTATCGATCACAAATGCTGCTCTCCTCGATACTCCGTTCATTCCAAAAACAAATTCACCTTCTGGGAATTCAGTACCGTAAAGTTTAATAACTTCCCTGTTGAAATCACTTAATAAAGGAACTCCGATACCTTCTGACTTTGTCCAGGCTTCCTGTGTGAAAACTGAATCTACACTGATACCTAAGACTTCAGCATTTAAATTCGCAAAATCATCCACGCCGTTTGTTATCTGGCACATTTCATCTTTACATGCGCCTGTGAACGCCTGTGAGAAGAATAACAGTACAACATTCTTTCCTTTATAATCACTTAACGAAATATCTTTCACTTCACCTGTTACATTCTTGGATTTTAAAGTAAAATCCGGCGCTTTATCACCTACTTTCAACGACATATTTTGAATCCTTTTGCTTTTTAAGTTATTAAATTATATGAACATCAAATATAACTATTCACATAAATAGTAACAATGTAATTAATTTTTAAATAACAACGAGGAATCGCCATAACTTAAAAATCTGAAGTCATTCTCTATGGCAAAATCGTATACTTTCTTCCAGTCTTCACCGATAAATGCTGCAACCAGCAATAAAAGCGTACTTTTGGGCTGATGGAAATTTGTTATTAAACCACTGGTAAATCTGAATTTAAACCCCGGTACTATTATTATCCCCGTTTCAGCCAAAATCGACTCATTTTGGGTAGCTTTTAGGTAATTTTGGAGTATTTTCACCCCATTTTGTTCATTTTTTGATAAATATGGCTCCCATTGGTCGACTTTTACCTCACTTTCATTAACTTGTGCTGCTATATAAGGTATACTCTCGATTGTTCTCATCGACGTTGTGCCAACACAAAATATCTTTCTATCCGAATCCAGCAGATCGAGTGTGGATTTTGGAATCGAGACGAATTCCCTGTGCATTACATGATTCCCCATGGTTTCGGATTTCACCGGCTTGAATGTCCCGGCACCGACATGTAGTGTCACTTTAGCAAAATCCACTGCTTTTGACCTTAGTCTGCCCATTACCTCATCAGTAAAATGCAGACCTGCAGTCGGAGCCGCTACCGATCCCTCTTGCTCGGCATAGATCGTCTGGTACCTGGATTTATCGGATTCCTCAGCTTCGCGGTGCAAATACGGCGGGATTGGAGTTACACCTATCGAGTCTAACACATCAGAAAAAGTAAGCTCACCGGGATCCCAGCTGAATTTGACCAGGTATGCTTCTGCCTCTTTTCCCATCATCTTGGCTTTAAGAGTGCATTTCCTATCTTTGAATGTAAATTCCTTTTCAAGAATTTCACCCTTTTCATGCTTCCACCTCTTAAGGTAACCGACCATACAAATCCACTCAATGCTTTCATTTGATAAAAGAGCTTTCTCGACCGGTTCTTTATATGGATGAAGGCAGAATATCTCTATAGGATTTCCGCCCGGCTTTTCGAATAATATTCTAGCTTGTATGACTTTCGAATCGTTAAATACCAGAACTGAATTTTCAGGAATGTATTCATCAATTTTCTTGAATATGTCCTGAGAAATGTTTCCATCTCTGTAGAGAAGAAGCTTGGATTCATCTCTTTTGTCGAGAGGAAAGCGTGCTATCCTGTCATCGTTAAGATTGTACGTATAATCTTCTATTCGAATTTTGAACGGGTCTGTCATTTCAAATAGATTTTCATGACGTAGTGTGGACCAATGGTGGGAATATCAAACTCATCCGAGATTATCTCAAAACCCATCTTTTCATAAAAGCCGCTCGCTGATGTGCGCGCGTTACACCAGAGATAATCGATACCATCCTCTCTTAACTTATCCAGCCCGTACTCTAGGATCCTTTTCCCGTAACCGTTTCCGCGGGCTTCCGGCTCCGTTGCCATGCTGCGTAAACGGTACCCTGTCCCATGCAGATCAGGATTATCCTCTTTATAAAATGAAGCAACAGTAACCAGCTTATCCCCTTCATACAATCCAAGATGAAATGTATTCTTATCTTCATCACCCGGAAACATTCCTTCTTCTACCGGCCTTCCCGGACGGAGTACCGACATTCTGAGCGGGAGAACTTTGCTAATGTGACATTCCTTTATTTCCATGGTGAATAAAATCATAATATTAATACTTATATACAAGTACCTTCCCGAAATCCGAGATCTCATCGAATAGATTTGACGCGCTTACTACCATCGACGAGCCGACAGGAAACCCCGCCTCATCCAACGCATCTGCAACCCATGTATTGCAAGTGTTAAACAAATGATATTCCCCAACTGCTTTATAGAAATAAACAATGTTCTGCCTGTTTTCCAAAACTACCGGGCCCCCGTCCACTGATTTCAAGAATGTATTGCTAATATAACGGCATAACTTTTTAAATTCATCATCTGTCAAATTATATTCGATGCAGTATCTGTACGTCTCGTAATATGTCTCGACCGGTATATTGAGAGTCCTTATCTTTAGAGTACTCGAAGTCGGGGATAGTAAAGCCCGTAAAGCAAGAGCGACATCGAATCCCGGGATCCTGTAATAGACCTCATCACCCCATCCGATATCGATATACTCATTCCCTTGAAACTCAGCTATTTCAGGCATGTCGGCTATATTTACTTCATTAACTTTTAACACTATTCCCGTATGCCATCCCTGGTTAATTATATAAACTTTATGAGGATATAGGCCGCCCATGCTGTCTCTCCCTTTAAATTCCTCCGCGGAAGAGCAGCCAATTAACATTATAGCAATAATAAATTTACACACTTTTACCATTCTATTACCTCGTATATAAATATAATAAATCTTAATTTATGAATATGGAAGTACCAAATTTCAGAGTTGGATTCGGTTATGATGTTCATCAATTTTCCGATGGCAGAAAGCTAATCCTCGGCGGCGTGGAAATCCCCCACGATAAGGGTTTAAGCGGTCACTCCGACGCGGATGTTCTCCTGCATTCTCTTTGCGATGCCTTACTTGGAGCTGCCGGTTTTCAGGATATTGGTCATCAATTTCCAAACACTGACCCAGAATTCAAGGATATTTCAAGTCTGATCTTATTAGAAAAGACAATGAATCTTATTGAAAAGGACGGATGGAAAATTGCAAATACCGACTCAATGATACTTCTTGAGGAACCAAAGATATATCCGCATATTTCCGGTATGAAAACCAATATTTCAAAGATCATAAAATCAGAAGCTGTTTCAATTAAAGCTA
>CALGOI010000170.1 GCA_937959065.1 uncultured Ignavibacteriota bacterium
TTGCCTACAAAGTTAAAAGCTCTACATATATCTCTATTTTTGTAGTTGGGTAGAAGTCACCGAAGGCAACAACCAAAAAAAAATCGGTGGATCCATGATCATCGCACGGCAGATACCCACTCGCTGCTGTTCTCCACCCGAAAGCTGGTATGGAAATTTTTCTTTAAACTCCGAACCGAGATTTACAAATCCCATTAATTCATCTATGCGGTCTGATGTCTCACTTACACTCTTACCGTTAACTCTAGCAAGCAAGGCGATGTTTTCCTCCACTGTCATATGCGGAAATAAGCCCGTTCCCTGTACAGAGTAACCTATTTTGAGACGGGTTTCGATAATATTCTTGTAATCGAGCTCTTCTTCGAATAAAAAGATGCTACCGGATGATGGATGCACAAGACCATTTATCATCTGAAGCAGGGTTGACTTACCGCTGCCGCTTTTACCGATAATTACTGTGACAATATTGTCTTCTATTAGAAAAGACGCATCTTTAACGGCTGGTTTATCACCATAATAACGTGAAACGTTCTCGAATTTAACAGGAAACAAGTTGAAGTGCGTTTATATTTTACCGAATAACCAATATATTTCTTTAATGACTGAAATTAAGCGTTAAATAAAACAATAAAAAGATTAAAAGGTTATAAAAATGGATAATGTTATTATTAGAGCAGAAAAGGTGGAAGGGGGTAAAGCCCTTAGTGATCACAGGGTGGAGTTGTACAACCAATTCCTCGATGTAAGATATATGACATTTAATATCCTCGAACCTCTCGAGATAGAGGATTATGTGGTTCAAACCGAAGCATATATGAGCCCTCCCAGGTGGCACATTGGTCATACTACCTGGTTTTACGAACAGTTATTGAGAGTTTACTATAAAGATAAATTCGTTCCATATAAAGAAGATTATGCATTTTATTTTAATTCATACTATCTCACTTTCGGGAAACTATTCAATAAAGCAAAAAGAGGAACTCTATCCCGTCCGACTGTTAATGAAACCATTAATTACTGTAACCATATCAATAAACAGGTAATGGACTTCTTCCTTGATGAAAGCATTGAACTAACGGAAGATATGAAAAGGAAATTCATACTCGGATATAACCACGAATATCAGCACCAGGAACTTATCATATACGATATGCAGCATTTGCTACAGGATGATTACAACCCTGTAGATATGAAAGAACCCCCAGCATCATCGAATGGTTCGCCTTTAAATTTTGACATAGTGAAAATACCCTGTAGAATATACGAGATAAAAATAAAAAAAAAAAGATACGGTAACAGATTTGCCTCTGACATCGAAATGCCGAAGCATAAGATCTATTTAAATGATTATTTAATTGACAGATATCCGGTTACAAATGGTCAATTCTTGGAATTCATAAATGACGGTGGGTATAAAGAATTCAAACACTGGCTCTCGGACGCATGGTATGCCGTACAGGATAATGAATGGAACGCACCGCTTTACTGGCTGGAGGACGACAACGGCGAGTGGTACAAGTATGACTTCAGAGGCAAAGCATACATTAAAGATATTTTAAATGAGCCGGTGACTCATATCAGTTTTTTTGAAGCGGATGCTTTTGCAAAATGGGCGGGCAAGAGACTACCTACCGAAGGTGAATGGGAAAAGGCAGCATCTTATAATGAGGAAAAAGGAGAGAGTACATTATTTCCATGGGGTGATGAAGATCCTTCGTTTGAAAATACAAATCTTATGGGAATGAATATCTGGAAGCCAACAGATGTTAACACTTACGAGAAAGGAAAAAGTCATTACGGATGTTACCAGATGATTGGTGATACATGGGAGTGGACGACATCAGAATTTATGCCATACCCCGGATTCAAATCAGGATTTTCAGAGTATAACGATAAGTGGTTTAACAACCAGAAAGTTTTGAGAGGCGGATCGTTTGGAACACCGAAATATTCTACACGAAACACATACAGAAATTTTTTCAGAACAAATGAAAGATGGCTGATATCCGGATTCAGATGTGTAAAAGATATTTAAATATTTAAATCATTTTAAAAATCATTAATAGGACAGTTTTTACAAACTGTCCTATTTTTGTTTAATGAGTAGGTTGAATGTAAGTTGTTGATTATTAGTTGATAAACCTTGCTTAATTATTTTGGGTTGATTTTAAATATGGATTCAATTACAATATTCCACTGTATTCACAGTCAATTATACACCTATTAAACTTTTTCAGGAGGAATAATGAAAATCCTAACTTCTTTATTTGTTTTAGTAACATTGTTCACTGCTTCCTCCGGATTCGCACAATCTTCTGATGAAATAAGAAGAGAAGCTAATACGGAGTATGTATTTGTTCAGGACAATTCACCTTATGCAATAGCTCAGAGAGAATTAATTGCATTAAGAAAATCAGGTAATGAGCTTCAATATCTTGCAAAACTTCAGCAGAATATGAGTCTTTTTCCTGACAAATATGTTCAGACCGCACCAGTATCAGGTGACAGGTTTATAGCAGTAGGTCCCGACCCCAACATGAAGGACATCCCTTATTACCAGACTGATTGGAATTCAGGAGGAGACAACCAGATCACAACAAGAAGTATCAGCAGTCCAACTTCAGGTAACCCGACACCTAACAACAGGATGATTAGGATGGCCGCTGACACAAACGGAGTATTATTCGTTGCATTTCTTGAAGTGGGGCGCGATACATTAATTTTTTATAGTTCTACAGACCAGGGAATGCACTGGACACAAATACAAAGGATATCAGCCGGAGGAGGATTCAAATATCAGGGATTTGATATTGCCGTTGCCGATACAAACGGCGGAACCGGCACAAAAATCGGAATGGTGGTTAGTTTAGTCCCTGCTGGCAGCAGTTACAATGGAACAGTTTATTACGCAGATATGCTTAGCAATGGGACTGGTTTCGCTGCTTCCTTAGTTGAGGCATCAATTGGAGGCAGAGGCCGAATAAGTCCATGTATAACAAATGACAGCTGGGACTGGTCACCCGGATCAACATACTGGTATGTTGCATATCAGAGTGCCGACACTTCAACCGGGGTAACTAATGCAGCAATTACAGCATTGACACCAAACTGGGGAAGCACCTGGCAGTATGATACTGCGAGATCGACTTTTAATGATTATGAATTGGATATCGATTACAACTTCGATGCGGATTCAATATATGTACTGCTTACAAATAACCTTACAACTACGAATCCTAACCTCAGATTAAGATGGTTAGCTTTAAGTAACTGGGGTACAAATGTTACATGGAAACAATTCAACCCGGCGACAACAAGTGATCCTGAATTCGATGGGGAACTTGCTGTGAATAGAGGAAATAATACTGCAGTGGTTACCTATACAATTACTACTGGAGGAACAAATAATGTTAATTATAGTTACGCAGTTACCGGTTTTGTTCCATGGGTCACTGGAAACCCTATAGTTTCACAAGCAAATAATGTAGAACGAGCTTCCATTTATTCTCTTCCACAGCAGGATGGTTCATTCAGGATAACATTTATTTCGCAAGGTACATCTTTTGACTCTGTGATCTATTATAATACATTTAATGTTGCAACAGGTTTTGCTTCAAGACAGAACGTAAACCAAAATGATGCAACACCATCATTAAAACCTGTTATAGCAGCAGGATTCTATCCATCAGCCTTTGCAACAGTGGTTTTTGCGGGATTCGGACCTCTAGGACTATATGCAGACGGATCCGCTATCACTACGGAAATTGAGCCTGTTGGTAATCATGTTCCTGAAGCTTACAAACTTGAGCAAAACTATCCAAACCCGTTCAATCCGTCAACAACAATCTCATTTAGCATTCCAAAGAACGGTCTTGTAAGCCTTAAGGTATATGACGTACTTGGTAAGGAAGTTGCAACGCTGGTAAATACTCAATTGAACTCAGGTCAGTATAATGTAAATCTGAATGCTTCAAATCTCGGCTCAGGTATTTACTTCTATACTTTAAAAGCCGGAGATTTCGTTGAAACAAAGAAAATGATGTTAGTGAAGTAAGAATTTTACATAATATGTCAAAAGGCAGCTTATAGCTGCCTTTTTTTTTATTTACTCTTTTTATTAAAAAGCGTGAGTGCGAAGTATTTTTTATCATCGTTCCATGTTGTAATCCATTCCAATCCTGCAGCATCAGCAATTTCCATAATAAGGTCATCATTAAACTTGTATGAATTCTCTGTATGTATTGTCTCGCCTTTTTTAAAATTAACTGACAAATTTATTTCTTTTATCTCAACTGTTTGTGCTTCTTTTACGATTAGATGCATCTCGATACGGCTCTTATCCCGGTTAAAAATCGATTCGTGTTGGAATTTATTCAGATCAAAGTTACCACCTAGTTCATTATTAATTCTGTGAAGGATGTTTAAATTAAAATCAGCGGTTAACCCTTCTTTGTCATTGTAGGCTCTTACCAAAACATCTTCATCCTTAACGAGATCGAATCCAATAAGTAATGCATCATTGTTGTGCATTACGTCCGAGATCTTTGAAAGAAATTCCTTTATGTATACCCGCCGGAAATTACCGATACTCGAACCGAGAAAGATAGTCAGGTTCGGAGAAGGATCAATATCTTTTACTATCCTATATCCTGTGATGTATTCTGAAATAATGCCGTTTATGGTAAGGTTAGAATAATCTTTTAAAAGCTGTTCGGATGCGGTGATAAGGATATCTGAAACATCTAACGGGATGTAATTAAGAGGTAATCCCGTTCTTTGTTTAGCGTCAAGGATATGGCGGGTTTTTGTGGATGTTCCGCTTCCCAGCTCTACCATAACGGGTTTATTCTTGCTGAACTCGATTATATCGGCAGATCTTTCAATAAGGATACTTTCTTCGGTACGTGTGGGATAGTAGTCTTCAGTCTGGGTGATCCTGTCAAAGAGTTCAGATCCCCTGTCGTCATAAAAGTATTTCGGGTAAAGAAATTTTCTCTCGGCGGATAAGCCGGTCTTTACATCTTCGGCGAAGGAGCTTTCGGCAAGGGCTTTTTCAAAACGATAAACATTGAGTCTGTCGTTTATTACTTCCTTCGAAAAGACGGGAGAGTTTTCTACAACGGTATCTGAATGTGACAAAACGGGCGTGGTTTTAGATTAAGATATTAAAATAAGATAATAGTAAATAATTACAACACAGAAAGAGTGTCTAAATGTTTTCCCAGTCATTTAACAGTGTTATGAATTCATTTTGAATCGTAACACATTTATCATTTGTATACCAAACAGCAATATCTTTTTGAACTTCTTCATACTCTTTGTGTTTTTTTTCTTTGTACTCACGCATCATATTTTAAGCAGGTTCGGGCTTGGTTCCCCAGTTACCAAGTAATGAAAAATCATTTTTATCGACGCAAATGAGCTTTGGGATAGAGCGGGTACCATTAGTAAGACAACAATCCATTAGTTCAGGATTTTCATCACGGAATACGAATCCGAGATTTATCTTATCTGAAAGTTCAGCTATCTTGTTGACAGCTGGAAGGTTTTGTGCGGAGTCACCGCACCATGATTCTGTCAGCACGAGCCAGACTATTTCACGATCCAGATTTGAAGCCGCTTTTGTAATGCCGGGGATTATCTCTATAGTTTTATCAAGGCGGTTCATCCGAACAGAGTTTAGTTTTGTATTAAAGATCCTTCCTTCAGATTTATTATCACCGGTAGTGTCTTTATTTGCAGCCAAAGAAAGGACAAGGTCCTTATATTCCGCGTAACTTAGTGACTTTTCAAATTTTACTTTGAAAAATTCCGGTGTGACTTCTTCAATATTGCTATTTGACGGTACGGAGGGATTTGACATTGTTAAATTAGATTAAACTTGATACTCTTAACATAACTAACATTAATAAAATTACCTGTAACTAAAACCCGGCAAAAATGGCTTCAGAAGAGATAAAAGTAATAATGAAATATAATGATTTTGTCATAAAAAAGAATTTGGAGGAAATTACCCAGGAGGACAGTCTTAAAAGACCAGATGAGCGGGTCAATATCATCAACTGGGTAACGGGACATATAGTAAACTCCCGTGATGACCTATTAGAAGATGTAGCAGGAAAACGGTTTTTACCAAAGGAGTATACAGAATACTACGGCAGAGGCAAACAGATTCCAGATAACGAATCAGCACTGGATATAGAGACTATAAAAGCTGATTACGAAAAGCTAACTGATGAAATACATAAAGTTTTGGCTGAAGGTGATGCCGAGAAAGACCAGAAAGTGGCATTTTTCATGTTCCATGAATCCTACCACGCAGGACAGCTTGGGCTATTGAGAAAGCTACTCGATAAAAAGGGTAAGATTCAGTAAATATTAAAATTACAATATTTACAAATTACCTTGGTTTTGTTCTCTCAATTGGGTATATTTAATAATACCTTAAATATATAATTTTTATAGATTTTACCGCACAAATGTTTTAAGGTATTGTTAAGCCGATAATTAGATGAGAGCAATTTATTGCATTTTATAGACATCCTTATCTTAATTCTATATCTGGCAGTGATGTTGGGTGTAGGATTCTTTTTTTATAAGAAAAATGACAGCGCAGACGACTATTATGTAGGCGGCCGTAAAATGGGCAGCACGCATGTAGGTTTATCCGTGGTAGCCACTGATGTAGGAGGAGGATTTTCCATCGGTCTGGGAGGACTGGGTTTTATAATGGGAATCTCCGGATCATGGATGCTATTCACAGGCCTGATTGGTGCGTGGCTCAGCGCGGTTTTTTTGATACCTAAAGTAAGGCGTTTTCATTTCTTTGATAACCTGTTCACATTCCCACAGATCTTTGAAAGGTTATACAATCACAGGGTAGCATTACTGGCGGGAATAATTTCCGCGATCGGGTACCTTGGATTTACCAGCTCACAGATCCTCGCAGGCGCAAAACTCGCTGCAGCAACATTCATAGATGTAGATCTTTCGACGGCCTTATTGGTAATGGGATTTATAGTAATAGTTTACACATTCCTGGGCGGCATAAAAGCCGTTATATATACAGACACCATACAGTGGATAATATTGATGGCGGGGCTGATATTTATCGGTATACCGGTTTCTTATGTTGCGATAGGAGGAATGGACGCGATACGCGCTACACTGGGACCGGAATTTCTTTCGTTCAATAATCTAAGCTGGCAGACATTTGTAAATTGGGCAGTAACTATAATCCCGATCTGGTTTGTGGGCATGACTCTTTATCAGAGGATATATGCCTGCAGATCAGAGAAGGAAGCTAAAAAGGCATGGTTTGTCGCCGGGTTATTCGAGTGGCCGATAATGGCATTGATGGGCGTAATACTTGGATTATTTTCGCGAGTAGCAGCAGAGAACGGAATGTTCGCGTTCCTTGGTTACGGTGATGTTGGAAGTGTGGACGCCGAGATGGGGCTTCCGATGCTGCTGCGCACAGTGCTTCCTGTTGGAGCAATGGGTCTGGTGATGGCAGCATACTTTTCGGCAATAATGTCGACAGCGGATAGTTGTCTCATGGCAGCATCCGGTAACCTTGTATCAGATATATATGGTAAAATTTTCAAGCTGGATCACAAGAGTAAGAACTTTTTAAAGATATCCCAGATATCAACTCTGGTAATAGGCGGGGTAGCTCTTTTAATCGCTTCCCTGATGGAGAATGTACTGGAGCTGATGCTTTATTCTTATGCATTTATGGTATCGGGATTATTCGTCCCGGTAATAGGGGCTCTTTACTGGAAAAGAGCAAGCAGCACGGCGGCATTCTGGGCAATGATAATAGGAGGGGCGACCACTGTTGCACTTACGGTTATAGAAGCCATTGAATTACCATACCAGCTGGACGCGAATATATTCGGCATATTGGCTTCAGCAGCGACATTTATTTTGTTATCATTTATCTTTCCAAGAAAACAAGAAAGCATTTTAGAACATGGAGATTATAAAAATAACGCCTGAGACAGGGCAGCATGAAACATATACTAACGACAGAATAGCGGATTTTTTATTCGAGCATCTGGACCAGTTCGGTGATAAACGCGAAGCAATAATGCAGTGTTTGAATTACGTTTTTAATGACAGCCACGGAGGTTTTGTTGTACTGGGTATAGAGGACGGCGAAATAATGGGAGCGGTCATAATTAACAAGACGGGGATGGAGGGATATATCCCCGAGAATATATTGGTGTACATCGCGGTCAGCGCGAAGATGAGAGGAAAGGGACTGGGCAAGGAACTGATGAACGCAACTATAGAGGAGGCGAACGGAAGCATAGCACTTCACGTAGAGCCGGACAACCCGGCTAAATTCCTGTATGAAAAGCTTGGCTTCACTAATAAATATCTGGAAATGAGGTTAATAAAGGAGTAGAATGAATATCAAAGGCGAAATACTGGAAAAATTAACAAAGCTGAGGCAGGACCTGCATAAACACCCCGAGGTTTCTCATAAAGAAAGTAAGACAGCTCAAAAAATCAAAGAGCATATAGGCAAGTATAATCCCGATGAGGTAATAGAGAATATCGGGGGAAACGGGATACTCTTTTTATTTAAAGGAAAAGAAGAAGGAAAGACGATCTTTTTCCGGGCAGAGCTTGATGCACTTCCCCTGAAAGAGGAAAGCGGTAAAGAATACAGATCCGTTCATGAAAAGACCGCTCATCTGTGCGGGCACGATGGTCATATGGCCATGCTGACCGGACTTGCACCTCTGCTGAATGAGAACAGGGATTTCGAAGGAACTGTGGGATTGTTATTTCAGCCGGCTGAAGAGACGGGCGAAGGGGCAGAGAAGATTTTAGAAGATAAAAGGTTTACCGATTTGAACCCGGATTACATATTCGCGCTGCATAATATACCGGGATTAGAAAAAGGGAGTATTGTGGTTAAGGAAGGAGTTTTTGCAATGGGCTCGACGGGAATGGTCATTACTCTCGAAGGCAAATCTACACACGCGGCATATCCCGAAAAAGGAATAAGCCCGGGTAAAGCGATATCAAAGATAATACTGGGAATAGACCAGGTAAATGCAGATAAAGCATATGGCGGAGTAGCTTTCGCTACGATAATACACAGCCGGATGGGAAGCGAAGCATTCGGGACACAGCCGGGTGAAGGTACATTAATGCTTACGCTCAGGGCAGAGTCAGACAGTGACATAGATAAGCTGAAAGCAAATGTAATAAAGCTGGCTGATGCAGCCTGTTCAGCAGAGGCTCTGAAATGTGTGATCAGCTACACGGAAGAATTTAAAACAACAGTAAACGACAGTGATGCAGTAAAGATTATAAGAAACGCTGTAAAAGAAACCGGTAATAAAGAGGAAGAATTCAGAAAGCCATTCAGGTGGTCGGAAGATTTCGGGAGATTCATGGAGAAGTACAAAGGAGCAATGTTCGGACTCGGCGCAGGAGGCGATCTCCCCGAACTCCACAACCCGGATTATGATTTCCCGGATGACCTGATACCGGAAGGAGTAAATATATTCTATCAAATCGTAACAGACCTATTATACCCTCATAAAATTGAAGACACCGCGAAACACAAGCACAATTGAAATATCCCGGTCGGCGTATAAGCACAACCTTGAAGTAATACGAAAGCTTATCGGTGATGACGTGCTATTCACTTCTGTAGTAAAAGGCAACGCATACGGTCACGGCATAGATGAGTTTGTACCTCTCGCATATGAAGAGGGCGTAAGGAATTTTGCAGTATTCGATGCTTTCGAGGCGTACAGGGTAAAGAAAGCCATCGGGCTGAAAAACATATTCCTTATGGTAATGGGAATGATCAATGACGATGAGCTGGAATGGGCAATTGAAAACGAGGTGGACTTTTATGTGTTCAATGAAGACAGACTCATGAAGTCACTGGACGCAGCAAAGAAAACAGGGGTTCAAGCAAAAGTTCACATAGAGATAGAGACCGGCATGCACAGAACGGGATTCGAACCAAAGAATTTAAATAAGCTTTTTGAAATATTAAAAGACAACAAAGAGCACATTCGTTTCAGAGGATTGTGTACACACTTCGCGGGAGCGGAAACACTGGCGAATTATCTCAGAGTAAAGACACAATTTGATAATTACAACGCATTGCTGGAGAAATTTACTAGGGAAGGGCTGCAGCCGGAGATAAAACATACTGCCTGTTCGGCGGCTGTTTTGTCTTATCCTGAAACAATACTGGACTTGGCAAGGATAGGGATATTACAATACGGATTATGGCCTAGCAAGGAAATATCGGTGCTGAACTTTTTAAACAACAGGAAGAACCCATTGAAACTTAAGAGGATTATCACATGGAAAAGCCAGGTAATGGAAGTAAAAGACGTGAAAGCCGGTGAATACGTTGGTTACGGTAACAGCTACCTGGCAGAGAGAAATATAAAAATTGCCGTAATACCTGTAGGATATTCACACGGTTTTTCCAGAGTTCTTAGTAATGTGGGAAGGGTGCTGATTCACGGAAAGCGTTTATCCGTAATCGGATTGGTTAATATGAACGTAATGATAATAGATATAACAAACGCGAGAGCGGTTAAGCCGGGAGATGAGGTGGTAATCATTGGAAAGCAGAACAACCTGGATCTGACGGTGAGTTCATTCAGCGACCTGTCTAACCAGCTGAATTATGAATTGCTGTCCAGACTGCCGCATGATATCCCGAGGAGAGTAGTAGAGTAATGGCATTTTTCAAATTAGATAAAGAGAAATTAAACCATAACTATAAATTCCTTAACGAGCTATTCACGAAGAACGGCATCGAATGGGGAATTGTGACGAAGCTTTTGTGCGGAAATGAGAAATTTCTGAGGGAAGTTCTCGGCCTCAAGCCACAGCAGGTTCTCGACTCACGAGTACAGAATCTACGAATGATAAAGGACATCGATCCGGATATTCAGACTGTGTATATAAAACCGCCATCGAAAAGGAGCATACCAAACGTTGTAAAATTTGCCGATGTAAGTTTTAATACCGAGTATGACACGATCAAGTTCCTCTCCCAGGAAGCAAAGAAGCAGAAGAAACTTCACAAGATAATCATCATGATAGAGATGGGGGACCTGCGTGAAGGTGTGATGGGAGACAAGCTGGTAGATTTTTACGGTAAAGTGTTTCACCTGCCAAACATAAGAATTGTAGGGATAGGTACAAACCTGAACTGCCTCCATGGTGTAATGCCTTCGAAGGATAAACTTATACTGCTGGGATTATACAGACAGATAGTAGAGTTAAAATTCAAAAGAGACATACCATGGATATCGGGCGGTACTTCGGTAACTTTACCACTGCTATTCAGGAAAGAGATACCAAAAGCAATAAACCATTTTCGGATAGGTGAGAGTTTATTCTTTGGTAAGAACTTATTCAAAGAGAGAACGATAAAAGGGATGAAGGACGATATGTTCATGCTTTACTCTGAGGTGATCGAAGTTGGCAACAAACCTATTACACCTTTCGGAGAATTAGGCGCGAACCTGGAAGGTGAAAAGTTCAAAGTAAACGAAGAGGAGTATGGAAAGGAAATCAGGAGAGCAATAATCGATATAGGACTTTTGGATATAGATCCTAAGAATTTAACACCTACGGATAAATCGATAGAGGTGGTCGGGGCGAGTTCGGATATGCTTATAATAGACGTCACCAACTCCAAAAAGAATTACAGAGTTGGTGACTTGATAAAATTTAAAGTGAATTACCTGGGAGCTTTGAACATCCTCAACTCCCGTTACATCGAGAAGATAGTGGACTAATTACTTACTCTCACCATTCTTATCTTTAAACTCCAGTGAAACAGAATTGATACAGTACCTTTTTCCGGTCGGCGGCGGTCCGTCATCGAATACGTGTCCGAGATGCGAATCACATTTACCGCAGGTAACTTCGGTTCGTATCATTCCGTGTGAACGGTCTTCCGTCAGTACTATACTTTCATCGTTAACCGCTTCAAAGAAACTCGGCCAGCCGCATCCGGATTCGAATTTCGCGGTCGATTTGAATACAGGGTTACCGCAGGCATTACAATAGAACGTGCCTACCTCTTTAAAATCGTTATACTTACCCGTAAACGGCTTTTCCGTTCCTTTCTCTCTGAGAACGTGGTACTCTTCGTCACTCAATTTCTGTTTCCACTCATCTTCCGTTTTGTTAATTTTTTCGTCAGACATATTATCTCCCTGGGTTTGTTTATTATCCGAATCTGATGAATCGGAGACCAACGTGATATTTTCACTTACATTATTGTTATCCGGTTCATGTCCCCCGGAGAAGAGTTCATTTCTGAATTGAAAGATCAGTACCCCAATTACAACGATAGCAATAATCAATAAAGGTTTAATCTTCATTATAAATCATTTAGTTGTCCGGTTACAAAATATAAAACAGCCACAGTGCGCGTTAAGTTTCTTCTAAGTCAGAATATATTTATATTTAGGTACTTTATTAATGAAAAAACGATAAATGGCTGAAAACAATCAAATTATTGCAAAGCTTAGACCGGAAGATAATTTTACAACCCGCATATCGGTTGAAGGGCACGAGATAATTGCCGACGAACCCGAATCGGCAGGCGGGAAAAACAAAGGACCTACACCATACGGATTAATTGCATCGGGACTTGCCGCATGTACCGTGATGACAATGAAGTGGTATTCCCAGAGGAAAGGATGGGAGGTGGAAGAATTCAGAGCGTTCGTTTCACACGGCAGGGACTATGTTGAAGACTGTGAGAACTGTGAGGAAGGCAAAAAGACACAAATATACAAATTCGAGATAGTGATCGAAGCTGACGGGGATCTAACAGATGAACAGAAATTAAAATTAATCGATATAGCCAATAAGTGCCCGGTACACCGTACGATGACATCGCCTATCGAAGTTCACACAAAATTCAGGGACTGATGCCGTCAGGATATTCAGGAATACCGCTTGTGAAAAAGCTGGGAATTAAGGAAGGGTTTAAAGTAAAGTTTATAAATAAGCCAAAGAATTATTTACAGCTTTTAGAAGAGCTTCCACCCGGGGTGAAGCAAACTAAAACAGGGAAAGCGGACTTCGTGCATTTGTTTACAAAGATCAAGAAAGAACTGGCCACAGAGCTGCAGAAGAATATGAGTCTGATAGAACAGGATGGGATGATATGGGTATCGTGGCCGAAGAAAGCATCAAAGATAGAAACCGACATAACAGAGGATGTTATAAAGGTTTGCTCTGTAGATGATACCTGGTCGGGATTAAAACTTGTAATCAGAAAGGAGCTAAGGAATAAGTGAGTGAAAGAAAGAAAATACCAGCGGGTACCAAGTGGGGTGATTCAGTCGGGTACTCCAGGGCAGTAAGAGTTGGGAGTATAATTGAGGTAGCCGGGACGACGGCATTTGAAAACGGTGAGGTAGTTGGTGTCGGTGATGCTTATGCGCAGGGAATGCATATATTGAAAAAAATTGAGATTGCACTCGAAGAGCTGGGATCCGGAATGAAGGATGTTGTCAGGACAAGGATGTATCTGTCCGACATTTCCTGCTGGGATGGAGTGGCAAAAACTCACGGTGAGTTCTTCAGTGAGATAAAGCCGGCATCCACGATGCTGGTTGTGACTGAGTTCGCTCATCCGGACATGCTTGTAGAGATCGAGGTGACAGCAATAACGGATAATTAGGCAGCTTTACATGTGGTTCCGGGAACGGCTTTGGATTTCTTTGATGCGAGGATCTTTTCTCCATCTTTCCATGAAGGAGTCCTCTCAACTATCCAGCTAGCAGTAGAAAAATCATCGGAGTAGTAACGGGTTTGTTTCATTACTTCCAGGTGCAGACCGCTGCGGACAAAATTCATCATGGATTTTTCGTCTTCCCATATAGTAAGAGTCCAGAAAGTAAGGTATCTTTTGTATCTTCCGGTGTATGATAAATTACCCGGAGATTTTGCTGCCTGCTTCATGATCTTTGGTGCGACGGCAATGAATTTGAACAGTTTTAGAGGATTTTTGAGCTTTATTCTAGTTATCGATGCTATCATAATTGATAAATTTAAACAGTATTAATTTACTGAACACTGTTTATTTTGTCAAGTAAAATAATTATACCATTAACTATAGCTGTTAATTATAGGAGTTTATATAGCTTGATTTAGACATGAAAATAATATTATATTTGAGTGAGGGCGTATCATAAAACCTTAGCAAAATGAGACAGCTTACCACATTAGTTTTACTTTTCTATTCAATTACATCTTTTAAAACTCTCTCGGCCCAGCAGTTATTGAATGGAAATAACATTTCATCTCCTTTTCACGCGAAAGG